>NZ_RZST01000053.1:0-22615 GCF_003997575.1 Mesorhizobium sp. M1A.F.Ca.IN.022.07.1.1 | reverse complement strand
GCACGGCCTGATCCTCATCATTCACGAGAACCCCTTCAAAGAATGAATCAACCGGTTCACGCAAGACGCTAAGCGTCAGCATGGCGGCGGAAAAATCTTCGTTTTGAATCGCTTGGCCGGCTTCCTTCTCGGCCTGATTCACCGCGGCCGACAGCTTCTTTTCCGCATCCTCGCGGAACAGCGCCGGCTCAACAATCTCGGCGACCCGTGTTTTCTTCTTCTCCTCGGCAGCCAGGATGTTGGCGGCGCGCTTGGTACCGGCGAGCAGGTTCTTGCCATCCTCCGTGTCGAGGAACTTGCCCAGCGCCTCGACGCGGCGAACGATCTGCAGAAGGTCGTCGGACTGCGGCGTGATGACGGCGTCGATAAGATCGTATCGTGCACCGCTTTCGCGGAGATATACCTTGAGGCGGTCATGGAAGAAGCCGAGGAGATCCGAAATTTGTGCGGCATCGCCGGCGAAGCTCGCAAAGGCGTTGGCGAAGACCGATGTCAGTCCGAGGCGAATGCGGTTCTCGATCAGGATCCGGACCACGCCGAGTGCAGCTCTTCTGAGCGCGAACGGATCCTTGCTGCCTGTCGGCTTTTCATCGATCGCCCAGAAGCCTGTCAGCGTGTCGAGCTTGTCGGCCAGCGCGACAGCAACCGACACCGGGTCGGTCGGCACCCGGTCGGACGGGCCTTGCGGCTTGTAGTGCTCCTCGGCGGCCGCGGCCACCGATGGATGCTCACCCTGCAGCAGCGCATATTTGCGGCCCATGGCTCCCTGCAATTCCGGGAACTCGCCTACCACCTCGGTCTGCAGGTCGGCCTTGGCGAGCACCGCGGCGCGGGCGACGAGCGCGGTAATCTCCCCCCTCGAGGGGGAGATGTCGCCAGAGGCGACAGAGGGGGTCGTCTCGCGTGGAGTGCCAACCTCTTCCCTCTTCGAAAGGCCAGAATGCGTCGCACCAGCCGAAGCGACCCCCTCTGGCCTGCCGGCCATCTCCCCCTCAAGGGGGGAGATCGACTTCGCCACCGTCGGCGCCAGCTCCTTAGCCAACCGCTTGATGCGCTCGACCCGGGCGCCCTGCGTGCCCAGCTTGGCATGGAAGGTCACGTTGAGGTGGTCGAGGCGCGCCATGCGCTGGTCGAGCGGCTTCTTTAGATCCAGCTCGAACTTCGCCGCCGACTCTTGCAGCGTGCCGAGGTCGGGCAGATCGCCCTGGTCGGTCTTCCAGAAATAGAGGGCGTCTGAGAGACGCGCCCGCACCACCTTGCCATTGCCGTAGGCGATCTCTTTGCCGCCGTCCTTCGCTTCGATATTGGCAACCAGGATGAAGCGATCGGAGAGTGGCGATTGGCCAATCTCCCCCCTTGAGGGGGAGATGCCCGGCAGGGCAGAGGGGAGTGCCTCGCGCTGAGAGAACGGCGGGACGGCACCCCCCTCTGTCGGCTTCGCCGACATCTCCCCCTCTAGCGGGGAGGTTGGGCGCGACGTGACGAAGCATTTCTGATTGGCGCGAATGGTTAGGCGAATGACCTCGGCCGGGATGGTGAGAAAATCCTGCTCGAACTCGCCCATCAGCACGACCGGCCACTCGACCAGGCCGGAGACCTCTTCCAGCAGGCCCTCGTCCTCGACGAGATCGAGGCCGTTGGCGAAGGCGACATTGCGGGCATCGGCCAGGATGATCTCCTTGCGCCGGTCGGCATCAAGCACGACCTTGGCCGCTTCGAGCTTCGCCACATAGTCGTCGAAGCGGCGCACGGTGATCGGGCCCGGTGCATGGAAGCGGTGGCCGTAGGTGACGTTGCCGGAGCGGATGCCGTCGATTGCGAAATCGACCACCATCGGCTCCTCGGTCTCCGGGCCGAAGGTGCAGACGATCGATTGCAGCGGCCTCACCCAGCGCAGCGAGCCGGGCTTGGCCGAGGCCGCGCCCCAGCGCATCGATTTCGGCCAGGGAAAGTTCTTGATGATGCCCGGCACCAGCTCGGCGATGATCTCTTCCGCCGCCCTGCCCGGCTTCGAGATGTGGGCGACGTAGAAGTCGCCCTTCTTGGGATCGGAATGGACATGCGCCTCGGCGATCGACGAAAGGCCGGCCTTGCGCAGAAAACCCTGCACCGCCTGGTCGGGCGCGGTGGTCGAGGGGCCCTTGATCTCCTCGCGAATGTCCTTCGAGCGCGCCGTCAGCCCGCGCACGTCCAGCGCCAGGCGGCGCGGCGTCCAGTATTCGCGCGCCGCCTCATAGGTAAGACCCGCCTCGACCAAGCCGTCGGTCAGCATCTTGCGAAGATCGCCAGCCGCCTTGCGCTGCATGCGCGCGGGGATTTCTTCCGAGCGGAGTTCTAGGAGTAGGTCAGGCATCAGTTAGCTCCTTACCCTCCCCTTGATGGGGAGGGTCGGCGCGCAGCGCCGGGGTGGGGTGGCGGCGTTTCAGCCGCCAGCACCTTCGGCACCATCGCGCAGACCAAGGTGTGATTTTCGTTCTTCCACAGCCGCATAGATTGTATCGAGAACGGAATCCAGTTCGTTTTTTATCTCGTGGTTCCAGAAGCGGACGACGCGATAGCCCTGGCTCTCAAACCATCTCGTTCGGACTGCATCATGGCACTGCTGGCCATCAAAGCCATGTTGGAAGCCATCCACCTCGATGATCAGCTTCAGCCGATGGGAGATAAAGTCAGGATAGTAACCGCCAACCGACGCTTGTCGACGAACGTGCGTTCCTTCGACCGGAATACGCCAGAGGTGCCGCCACAGCCTGCGTTCCTCCTCGGTCATTGCCGCGCGCAGCCTTCGTGCGGACTGCAGCTTGAACCGATCAAGTTTGGCATAGGGAAGCGCCCGTCACCCCCACCCGCCGCTTCGTGGCGACCTCCCCCATCAAGGGGGAGGTAGAGGGCGCATAGCAACTCGGCTCGCGCCTGTCACCCTGCCTGCCGGTCGGCAGTTCGAGCTATTTCAGGAAATTTTCAGTTCTTTGTCGGGACGACACGAGCCCACCCGTCATAAGAACAGACACCCCATGAACCAAACACAGTGCTGAAGCGACCGACGCTCAGACGGAGAACTATTGGCTGCACGACCATGAAGACGGCATCGAGAATCCTGCAGATCCTGGCACTGAGCGCCTGCTTCGCCGCCCAGATGCATGGCACATTCTCGATGTCGGGCGTGCGACAGGCACTGCGGACGATCGATGCCGCGACAGTCCAGATCACGTTGCCGATGGCAGCCGCCGCCGAGATCGCCAGCGTGACTTTGGGCTAAGTCGCCAGGCCGCCCGCGCGCGTCTGCAGGAACGCCTCTCCGCAAGCCTTGGCAAGGTTGCGCACGCGCAGAATGTAGCTCTGGCGCTCGGTCACGGAAATCACGCCGCGGGCGTCAAGCAGATTGAAGACGTGGCTGGCCTTGATGCACTGGTCATAGGCGGGGAAAACCAGACGGTGCATCGACGAATTGTCGTTCGACGCCGGCGCGCCGGCGGCGAGCAGCGCCTTGCACTCGGCTTCGGCGTCCTCGAAATGCCGAAGCAGCATCGCCGTGTTGGCGAATTCGAAGTTGTGGCGCGAATATTCCTGCTCGGCCTGCAGGAACACGTCGCCATAGGTGACCTTCTCAGGCCCCTCGCGGCCGTTGAAATTCAAGTCATAGACATTGTCGACGCCCTGCACATACATGGCGAGGCGCTCGAGCCCATAGGTGAGCTCGCCCGCCACCGGCGCGCATTCGATGCCGCAGACCTGCTGGAAATAGGTGAACTGCGACACTTCCATGCCGTCGCACCAGCACTCCCAGCCGAGGCCCCAGGCACCCAGCGTCGGGCTTTCCCAATCGTCCTCGACGAAGCGGATGTCATGCAGCAGCGGATCGACGCCGATGGCTTCCAGCGATCCGAGATAGAGCTCCTGCAGGTTCGGCGGGTTCGGCTTCAGGATCACCTGATATTGATAGTAATGCTGCAGCCGGTTCGGGTTCTCGCCGTAGCGGCCGTCCTTCGGCCGGCGCGACGGCTGCACGTAAGCCGCGTTCCAGCGCAACGGGCCGAGCGCGCGCAAAGTGGTGGCGGGGTGGAAGGTGCCGGCGCCGACTTCCATGTCGTAGGGCTGCAGGATGACGCAGCCGTAAGCTGCCCAGTAGTTGTGCAAGGTCAGGATTAGCCCCTGGAAGGAGCGGCTGGGATGCATGTGGGCAGGGATCTCGACGGTCACGGCGGCCTCGGAAAGCGCTGGGAGTGGGCTTTCCCTAGTTGCCGGGCCGGCAAGCGTCAAGGCACGGCGCCGCATCGAGGAGAGGTTGAACGCTTTGCCGGCGGCTGGCCCATTGAAGGCCGCTCACGCGGGCCGTTTGCTTCGGTGAGCCGCAACGACAAAGGTTCCCGCCATGCGTGGTCAACTCACTGTCCGCCCCGTCACCCAGCAGGACTACGAGCAGTGGCTGCCGCTCTGGGACGGCTACAACGAATTCTACGGCCGCTCGGGCGAGACCGCGCTTGCCGGCGAGATCACCCAGATGACCTGGTCGCGCTTCTTCGACGCTTACGAGCCGGTGCATGCTCTGGTGGCCGAGCGCGACGGCAAGCTTCTCGGCCTCGTCCATTATCTCTACCACCGCTCGACCACGGCGATCGGGCCGAACTGCTATCTGCAGGATCTCTTCACCTCACAAGCCGCGCGCGGCCAAGGCGTCGGCCGGGCGGTGATCGAAGGCGTTTACGAGCGCGCCAAAGCCGCGGGCTCGGGTCGCGTCTACTGGCTGACGCACGAGACCAACCACACCGCCATGCAGCTCTATGACAGGATCGGCGAGCGCTCGGGATTCGTCGTCTACCGCAAGATGTTTTGAAACGTTGCGGGGCCCCCAAGGGCCCCGCCAAACTGCAGAAATGTGCGCCTCAGCCCTTCGGCGCCGCCGGCGGGACCGGTTTCACCTTCGGCGTTTCCTGCGCCGTGTTGGACTCGATCGGCGGCAGGCCCTTGAGCAGCTTCTGCTGCAAGGTGGCGAGCACGTCCGGGTCCGGCTTCAGGTCGCGTGCCTGGGTCCACTGGAAGGTCGCTTCCAGCTTGCGGCCGACGCGCCAATAGGCGTCGCCCAGATGGTCGTTGAGAACCGGATCCTCGGGCTTCAGGGACACGGCTCGCTCCATTTCGCGCACGGCGTCGTCGAAGCGGCCGAGGCGGTAATAGGCCCAGCCAAGCGAGTCGACGATGTAGCCGTCGCTTGGCCTGAGATCCACGGCCTTCTGGATCATCGCCAGGCCTTCCTTGAGGTTCATGTTCATGTCGACCCAGGAATAGCCGAGATAGTTCAGAACCTGCGGCTGGTCGGGCTGCAGCTCCAGCGCCTTGCGGAAATTGGGCTCGGCCTTCGGCCATTCCTTCAGCCGCTCATAGGCGATACCGCGCTGGTAGAAGATGTTCCAGTTGGCGGCGGTCGGCGTCTTCAGCTGTTCGACCGCCTTGTCGTAGAGATTGGCAGCCGAACGGTAGTCCTCCTTGGAGGAGTAGACGCCGCCAAGCGCCAGGTAGCCGCGCATGTCGGTCGGGTGCGCATCGACGTAGCCCTTGAGATGCGCGATGGCTTCGTCGTGACGGTCGATGTCGGCAAGGTTCAGGCCAAGCTGCAGCTCAGAAAGCTCCTTCAATGGCGAGGAGGCCGGAATGCGCCGATAGAGCGCGATCGCGCCTTCGCCGTCCTTCAGCTGCTCGGCGACGGCGGCCAGCTGCACGAGGGCCGCGTCGCTGTCCGGCTTCAGCGCCAGCGCATATTGCAGATAGAGCCTAACGAAAGGCTCGCCGCCGCCACGGTTGAGCGCGGTGGCGAGGTCGAGCAGGATTTCCGAGGCGCCGTCGGCCGGGGTAGCGACCAGGGGCTCGATCTTGTCGCCTTTGCTGATCCTGTCGCGCAGCGTGGTGATTTCGAGCTTGCCAGGCGCGAAGGCTTCGGCCTGGTTCAGCACCGCCATCGCCTTTGTCTTGTCGCCCTTGCGGGCGAGGAACGAGGCATAGGCCTGGGCATTGCGCATCCACGTCTCGGGCGCGGAGCCGCCGGCGGCGGTATCGGCCAGGGTGGCGGCGTAGATCTCATCGGCCTTGGCGGAAAGGCCTGCGGCGTCGGCGATGAGGGCGCGATGGAAGGACTTGAACAGGCCGAACCAGTCCGGCCCCTTCAGCTTGTCGATCGAAGCCATCGCCTCGGAGGCATCGCCCGCGCCTTCCTTGGCCCAACCGTCCATGATGCCGGAGAGCAGCCGGTCGAGATCGGATTCGAGCGACAGCTTCAGCCAGTACTGAGCCTTGGCGTAGTCCTTCTTGTGGAAGGAATTGACGGCAAGCGCCAGACGTGAGAAGCGCTCGACATCGGGAACTTCCTTGAGCTTGTCGGCATAGACCAGCGATTCCTCGAAGCGGCCCTGCGCGACCAGCGCCAGCATGAGGCTCTGCTGCAGTTCGGTGTCATTGGGGGCAAAGGCCAGCGCCTGCTTGTAATAGGCGATGGCATTGTCGAGATCGTTGTCGCTTTCGGCAATATGGGCGGCAAGATAGGCGCCCGAAAAGGACGTGATCTGGACCGGTTGGGAGTTTTCCTTGGCATGGGCAGGCAGCACCGACAGCGCCACACCCGCTAAAAATGCCAGCCTCGTCAGCCAGCGCGCACGTCCTTGCCGCATTGTATCCCTTTCAGCCAGACGCGATCCCCCCTTGGCGGACCGCCCACAGAGTCGATGTTTTCCCGACAAAGCATGGCCTTTTTGGGGTCAGGCTTCAATCCGCAGCGAATCACAATGCAATCATCGGGCTTAAAAAATACGGCGTTTGTCCAAAAAGTCCGGCGCGGGAAGCCGCAGACAGCGCCGCCTAAAGACGCGTATCTTGGAATCCGCTGAGGGCAACCGCGCTGCACAGGTCGGACCATTCGCAGCCCGAGCACGCCTGACGCGTCAGGCCGGAGGAAAACGCCTTGCGCATCGGCGCCAGGCTGGAGGCATCCAACACGAGCCGGTCGCCGGCCCGGACGGGCCGGCCGAGGAGAGCGCCGACGTCGCGCGCCGCGAGCGCGTCGCGCTCGGCGGCGCCTTCGCCCAGGCAGTGCGGCTCGCGCTCGTCCAGCATCGGGGCGCAGATGGCGTCCGGCCCGGACACGATCAGGACCGCCTCGCCCTCGCCCAGCCGCTTCACCACTTTGTCGTAGTTGGCGGTGAAGGCGGGCGAGTAGCCTTTGCCGACATAGGTCAGCAGGCAGAGCAGATGGTGGGCGCGCAGCCTGACAGTCATTGCGTCTTTGACGAGCGGTCGCGCGGTTCGGCCCCATAGGTTGAAAAGAGCTTCAGCGTCGCGGCGCCCAGCGCCGACTTCAAGAGGCCGCCGACAATGAAGGGCAGGAAGCCGAAGGTGATGGCCTTCTCGGCGCCGATCATGGCGGCAAGCCAGGCCGTGCCGAGAACCAGGCATAGAAGATTGCCGATGAGCATGGCGGCGAAGGCAAGCATCACCCGATTGCCGTTCCAGCCGCGCTCGGCCAGCCAGCCGACGATCGCACCGACGATCGGGAAGGAAAAGAGATAGCCGCCGGTCGGTCCCATAAAATGCTGCACGCCGGCCGCACCGCCGGCCAGAACCGGGAAGCCGGCGGCACCCTCGACCAGCCAGGCCGCGATGGTCAGCGCGCCGAAGCGCCAGCCATAGAGCGCACCGACCAGCGTCACCGCGAAGGTCTGCATGGTCACCGGAACCGGCACCATCGGCACCTCGATGTAGGACGACAGCGCCAGGAACAGCGAGCCGAGGACGACGGCGCCGAACTGCCAGGCAACGGAGCGGCTGTGCAGTTGGAGCGGGCTGAAGGAAGACTGGCGGGTCGAAACGGCGATGTTTGTCACGGTGAGGTCCCTGGTTCGTTGAAATTATAGATAATTCCTGCAATCGATCTATTATCGAATCCATATTTTTGCGGAGATGGCAAGCGCTGCCTTGCGGAGGGCAACGAGGCTGAGCCATTCATGGGCAATCGGGCGCCCAAAACCGACATTTGACTGCGATTGAGCGCAGAAAGGCGGCTGTGTCTGTGTTCTCGCGTTAGCCGACGATGGCGAAGGCGTCGCGAGTCCTGCCGGAAGCGGTCTTGACCGGTTTTTGGCCGATCCATTGCACATGCCGGCCGAGCGTGGCGGCGGCCGATTCCGTGTTGCCTTGCCTCAGCGCGCTCAGGATCGCGCGGTGATCCTGATCGGTGCGGGTCTCCCATTCGGAGCGCCAGGCGGCGAACAGGAAACGCGCGCTTGCGGCATGCAGGTCATCGATGGTGGAGAGAAGACGCGGCATGTTGCAGGGCGTCAAGATCAAGCGGTGGAAGGTGCGATTGGCCTCCTCCCAGGAGCGGACATCGCGGGATTTGTCGCCCGCCTTGGTCGCCTCCTCGGCGCGGTCGAGGATCGCCGGCGTCAGATGCGGCGCGGCGTGGCGCAGCGCCAACACTTCGAGCGCGGCGCGCATCTCGGCCACTTCCCTGACCTCGCCGAGATCGAAAGCGGCCACACGCACGCCGCGGCGCGGCTCGCTGATCGCCAAACCCTGCGCCTCGAGGCGGCGGAAGGCCTCGCGCACCGGCACGTGGCTGGTGCCGAATTCCTCGGCGACATGATCCTGGCGCAGCCGCGATCCGGGCTCGATAGCGCCCGAAATGATGCGGTCCGCCAGTTCCTTGCTGATGCGGACGGCGATCGTGTCCTCTGTGGTGGCCATGTTTTATAGATAATTTGCTGAGCTGCCGTTTGTCGAGACGGCCAGAGCGGAATCACAGGCGCCCGCCCGGCGGACGCCAGGCGATGCCAAGGAGAACCGCCAGGCGCTCAGTTGACGCGGCTGATGCAGAAATCGATGACGTCGATCAGCGCCGATTTCTGCGGCGTCGCCTCCAGCGGCGCGAGCGCGTCGCGGGCGATCTCGCCGAAGTGACGGGCGCGGCCAATCGTGTCGGCGATGGCGCCATGGCGGGTCATCAGACCGATCGCCTTTTCGAGCCCGGCATCGTCGGCGACATTTTCCTCGATGGCGCGCTTCCAGAAGGTGCGCTCGGCCTTGGTGCCCCGCCGATAGGCGAGGATCACCGGCAGCGTCACCTTGCCCTCGCGGAAATCGTCGCCGACATTCTTGCCGAGATCCTTGCTGGAGCCGCCATAGTCCAGCGCGTCGTCTATGAGCTGGAAGGCAAGGCCGAGATTCATGCCATAGGAGCGCAGCGCCGCCCGGTCGGTGCGGGAAGCGAGCGCGATCACCGGACCGACCTCGGCGGCGGCCGAGAACAGGGCGGCGGTCTTGGCCTTGATAACGGCGAAGTGCTCGTCCTCGGTGGTCTCCAGATTCTTGGCAGCCGCAAGCTGCATCACCTCGCCCTCGGCGATGATGGAGGCGGCGCTCGACAGGATGTCGAGAGCCTCCAGCGAGCCGACTTCGACCATCATGCGAAAAGCCTGGCCGAGCAGGAAGTCGCCGACCAGCACGCTCGCCTGGTTGCCCCAGATCATGCGCGCCGTCTTCTTGCCGCGGCGAAGCGCGCTCTCGTCGACGACGTCATCGTGGAGCAGCGTCGCGGTGTGCATGAATTCGACTGCGGTGGCGAGCTTGACGTGCCCCTCGCCCGCATAGCCGAACATCTGGGCGGCGGCGAGCGTCAGCATCGGCCGCAGCCGCTTGCCGCCGGACGAGATCAGGTGGTTGGCGACCTCCGGGATCATCTCGACGTCGGAGCCGGCCTTCGACAGGATCAGCTCGTTGACCCGTCCCATGTCGGCTGCCGTCAGGTCGATGAGATCCTGGATGGAAGCAGGTTCCCGCTTGCCTTCGATATTCAGAACGACACCCACCACGATCACTCCCGTCTCATTGACGCGCCCGACAACACCCTGGTCCCGGTGGGACTCTAGGTCGGCACAACCGCGCACGGCAAGAGGCGAATTGGCGCGGTTTGGCTGGCGCTGGGCTGCCCTGGCGTTTACATGAGCGCCGCAACCTGCGATTTTCATTCCATGATCGAGCTTGTCCGCACCAACGACGCCGTCCTCATCTCCTTCGTCGAATCGCTCATGCGCGACGCCGGCATCGCCTGCTTCGTCGCCGACCAGAACATGAGCGTGCTCGACGGATCGATCGGCATCCTGCCCAGGCGCGTCATGGTCGATGCCGAGAAAGCCGATGCCGCGCGGCGCATCCTGAAGGATGCCGGCATCGAGAACGAGATCCGCCGGCAATAATGGCAGCATCAACCACCCTCGCCCCGGACACGCCGGCCCACACGGTCGACGCCTTCCATCGCGGGCGCTTCTGGCTGGTGCAGCCGCGACAAGGCCACCGTGCCGGCATGGACGCCATGATGCTGGCTGCTGCCGTCCCGTCCGGCTTTTCCGGCCGGCTCGCCGATTTCGGCGCGGGCGCCGGTGCGGCGACGCTCGCCGTGCTGTCGCGCTGCCCTGAGGCACACGCGGTTCTGGTCGAGCGTTCCGAGGAGATGGCGGCCTTTGCCGCCGCCACGCTTGCCCACCCCGGCAACGCGCATCTCGGCGACCGCGCCTCGGTGCTTAAGGCCGACGTCACGCTTGCGGGACGGGCACGGCACGGAGCCGGACTTGCCGACAATTCGTTCGACTTCGTCGTCATGAACCCGCCCTTCAACGCGGCACAAGACCGCGCAACGCCGGACGCGCTGCGCAGAGAAGCGCATGTCGCGGAGGACGGCCTGTTCGAGCGCTGGATCAGAAGTGCGGCCGCCGTCGTCAAGCCGCGCGGCGGACTGGCGGCGATTGCGCGGCCGGAGCAGCTTGTCGCCATCCTGGATGTGATGGAAGGCCGCTTCGGCGATGCCGAGATGCTCTGCGTGCACCCGCGCCCAGACGCGGCGGCGATCCGCATCGTCGTCAGGGCGGTGCTCGGCGCGCGCGGAAAACTGTCGATCCGGCCTCCGCTCACCTTGCACGGCGCATCCGGCAACGAGCCGACGGAGCGGACCGAAATGATCAACAACGGGCTGGCGTCGCTGTTCGGCGATTGATCAGAGGCCGGCGATGCGGCATTGCCGTTGCGCGGCGAATTCCTACATGCCCGGGAGCAAGGATGAGGTCTGACCTTGCTCTAGCATCTCTTGTGGAGACAAGCTTTCGTGAAACGCTTCTTCAACCGCCTGCTGCCGAAATCCTGGCGCTCGACAGTCGTCACCATTCCGGTCATCCGGCTGCATGGCACGATCATGCCCGGCGGCGGCCAGTTCCGGCCAAGCCTGTCGCTCGCCTCGACGGCCGGGCTCATCGAGAAGGCGTTCGGCTTCGACGCGCCGGCGATTGCGATTTCGATCAACTCGCCGGGCGGCTCGCCGGTGCAGTCGCGGCTGATCTTCAAGCGCATCCGCGACTTGGCGGCAGAGAAGGACAGACGAGTGCTCGTCTTCATCGAGGATGTGGCGGCCTCCGGCGGCTACATGATCGCAATCGCCGGCGACGAGATCTTCGCCGACCCTTCCTCGATCGTTGGCTCGATCGGCGTCGTCTCCGCCTCCTTCGGCTTCCCGGAGCTGATGAAGAAGATCGGCATCGAGCGGCGCGTCCACACCGCGGGCCAGAACAAGGCCGTGCTCGACCCCTTCAAGCCGGAAAAGAGGGAAGACGTCGAGCGGCTGAAAGCCTTGCAGCTCGAAGTGCACGAGACCTTCATCGATCTCGTCAAGGAACGGCGCGGCACCAAGCTCAAGGACGACCCGGATCTGTTCACCGGACTGTTCTGGACCGCCAAAAAGGGTCTCGAGCTCGGCCTCGTCGATGCGCTGGGCGACATGCGCAGCGTGCTCAAGACCCGTTTCGGCGAAAAGACGCAGCTCAGGCTGATCACCGCGCCGCGCGGGCTTTTCGGCCGTTTCGGCTTGTTCGGATCGCGTTTTTCGGCGCCGGACATCGCCGCGGCCGCGGCCAGCGGCGTCATCGATGCGGCGGAAGAGCGCGCGCTGTGGGCGCGCTTCGGGCTTTGAAAAAGCCATGATTGCGTCTAGCATGGCCGCTTGACCGACCCATCCGGCCGGCCTTGCCGCGAGAAACGCGGGAGGAGTTGTGAGATGCCGCAGATCATTTTCTTCGTTGTCGTCGGCGCCGCCGCCTATTTCGGTTATCGCGCTTTCGTACGCGAGGCCGAGCGCGTGACGGCCAAGATCCGGCGCACCGAGAAGCAGGCGGCCAACGGCACGATGGGAACGCTGGTCAAGGATCCGAAGACCGGCGAGTACCGTCTGGCTAAGGACTGAACACCATCTCGCCAGCAGCCGACATTCTGGAGGCCGAGGCCAAGTCCCGGACATGGCTTGCGCCTGCCAAGATCAACCTCGCGCTGCACGTCACCGGACGGCGCGCCGACGGTTATCACCTACTCGACAGCCTTGCCGTGTTCACGCGCTTCGGCGACCGGCTCGAGATCGAGCTGGCGCAAGACGATGCGTTCTCGGCGTCTGGTCCCTTCGCCGCCGGCGTGCCAATCGATGGCGACAATCTGGTACTCAAAGCGCGCGACGCGTTGCGGCGGGAAGCCGGCGCGCAACAGGCGCCACCAGTCGCCATCCGGCTGGAGAAGAACCTGCCGGTCGCTTCCGGCGTCGGCGGCGGCTCGAGCGACGCGGCGGCGGCGCTCAACGGCCTTTCGCGCCTCTGGAAGCTCGACATCGGGGAGGCGGGGCTGGCGCGGATCGGGCTGACGCTCGGCGCCGATCTGGCGATGTGCCTCAAGGCAAGGCCGCTCATTGCGCGCGGCATTGGTGATGAAGTGTCGCCGCTGACGGAGTTTCCGGCGCTGGCGCTCATCCTGGTCAACCCGGGCGTGGCCGTTTCGACACCCGAAGTGTTCAAAGCGCTTTCCAAACCTGACAATGAGGCATTGCCGCCGCTGCCCGGCCGCCTCGATTTTCACAGCATGCGCAATTGGCTCGACACGACGCGGAACGATCTCGAACCTGCCGCTCGCGCCATCCAACCGGCGATCGGAGATGCGCTCAAGGCGCTGAAAAAAGCGGGAGCCGCCTTTGCCCGCATGTCGGGCTCCGGCGCTACCTGCTTCGGCCTGTTCGAGACTGGCAATGTCGCCAAGCGCGCGGCGATCGACATCCGCCGCCGCCATCCCAGTTGGTTCGTGGCCGCGACGCGCAGCATGGAGACCGACTGATGGCCAACGAAAGCCGCCCCTTCATCCCGGTGCGCATCGCGGTGCTGACCGTTTCCGACACGCGCAGCCTGGCCGAGGACAAATCCGGGCAGATATTGGCCGACCGCATCGCAGAGGCTGGCCATATACTGGTGGCTCGCGACATCGTCACCGACGACCGCGAGAAGATCCGCGAAAAAGTGCTCGCCTGGTCGAGGGATGAAACGGTGGACGTCGTTATCACCACGGGTGGCACCGGCTTCACCGGCCGCGACGTAACGCCGGAAGCGCTGGAGCCGATTTTCGAAAAGCGCATGGACGGCTTTTCGGAAGTCTTCCACCGGATTTCCTATGACAAGATCGGCACATCGACGATCCAGAGCCGGGCGACCGGCGGCGTCGTCAACGCCACCTTTATCTTCGTGCTGCCGGGCTCGCCCGGCGCGTGCAAGGATGCTTGGGACGGCATCATCAAGGCGCAGCTTGACTACCGGCACATGCCCTGCAACTTCGTCGAGATCATGCCGCGGCTGGACGAGCACCTCAGGCGCCGCGGCAAGCCGGAGTAGCGGCCCCGTCCGGCTCAGCGGATGACCGGCTCGCCGTGGAAGCGACGGCGCGACGGCCGCGAGACGCCGAAGCCGATTTCCATCATCAGCCGCGGCGTATGCGTCGGCACCGTTCCCATATGGAAGCCGAACGGATCCTCGACGAAGCCGAGGCCCGCCTCGCCCGTCAGCGTCGCAGCGCTTTCCGGACCGTAGACGTCCAGCACGTCTTCCGCGGGGTGGCCGACCAGAAGCGTGAGCTGGTGCTTGAGCGCGCGGCGCCTGTGGCTGCCGCGGACATAGACATGCGGGCCGGTGCCGGCGTCGACCGGCACCAGATAGAAGAAGAATTTCAGCATCCGCCAATCGTCGAGATCGAAATGGTATTTGCCGAGCGAGGCGAGATTCTTGTCGGCATCCGAGGCCTTGCCGGTCGGAAAGCTCCACCACACGCGCGTCGTGATCAGTTTCGCCTGGCCGCCGAGATAGTGCTGCGCGACCTCGAGGAGCAGCGGATCCCGCTGGATGGCAAGCGCCGCCGGGCAATCGAGAATGCGTTCGAAATAATGCCCGCTGAGCAGCGAGCGGCCGAAACGCTTCTCCGCCTCGGCATGGTCGCCCGGAATGAATTCGAGACGGCGGTCGAAATTGCCGAAACAGGGCGTGCGTTGCGCAAAAACGGCGATCTCCTCATGGATCGCCGACGGCAGCGTGAACCCCGAAAACAGTCCATCGGAGCGAAGCGCCGCGACCACCGCCTCGCGATCGACGCCGGCAAACATCGTCTCTCCCGCATTGTCGAGCGGGCGAACGCGTCTGGCGCCTAGCCAGTGCATGCGGCGCCCCGGCATGGTGCGCGCCAGCACGAACATCGGCAGCCAGGCCGGATTTTCGCGTAGATCTTTCAGATAGGTCGGGATGCGCACGGCGATGCGCCTGAACAGGCTGCCATTACGAGCGATCGCCTCCAGGCTGGCCGCGCCTGAATTGTCTGGAGTACCAAGGTTCATCGGGTTCCTCGTATGCACGGCGTCCGACGAAGCGCCAGCCGTCTGCCGCTTCATCGTCACCCAATCCCGATTGTCCCGCTTCAAGCAGATGCTAATCCACTGCAGGTTTTTGTGCAATGCACAATAGAATGGGCCGGCAAAGTTCGCGGCCTTTTTCTCTCTTTTCGCCTTCTGGAGAGAAGGAGGGCATGCGCTCACTTCGGCGGCGCCACCCAGATTTCGGCATTCAGCCTTCTGGTGGCGAGGCCCCGCGCCAGGGCTTCGGCGCTGCGGGCGCTTTTCGCCAGCACCGTGGCCTGGCGCTTGCTGATGACAAGCCCTTCCTCCAGAGCCCGGTTGCCCGAAAAAACCCGGACCAGAAACGGCGTGCGATTGCCGCGGGCGCGTGAAAAACGCGCCGGCATCGTCTGCCTCGCCGCGTGAGCGACGACGTCGTCGATCCAGCCTTCGGCGAGCCGGGCGCCGGGTTCCAGAAGCAGGAGCCAGTCGCCCTTGGCCTGGCCGATGCCTGTTGCGATGCCGCCGGCGACAAGGTGGCAGCCGGCATGCTCGGCGACGCGATGCGTCTGGTCGGTCGAGCCGGTGTCGCAGACGATGACGTCGCGCACCACGCCCTCGACCGCGCCGCCGATCAGCGAGGCCAGCGTGCGGGCAAGGCCTTCTTCGTCGTTCCTGGTTTCGATGAGGACGCTGAGCATTTTAGCCGAATAGCGGAAAGCGCGGCGCTGCGCCAGTTGCGCGTTCTGAACGAAAAAGTTCTTGCTTTGTTCTCATTGGCAAAATAGGAATAGTTTCATGAACAGAGCGATTCGACAGCCTGCCGACAGTCCCTGGGAGAGGGCGAAAATGGAACAGATCGTGCGCGCCGACATTGCCGCTTTCGGAGCAGGCAGAGCCGAGATGGCAAATGCAATGATAGAACAGAGCGGCATGCGCGTGCGGCCGGACCGCAATCGCGGACGCTCCGCGGGCATCAATCCGTCCGGCCGCTTCGAGCCGGTCAGCCGGCATGTGTTCGACGATGGCTGGAACTCGCTGGAGGAACTGCCGCCGTTCAAGAAGGAGGTGCAGGTCGAGAAGCCGCGCACCATCATCACGCGCAACGAGTCGCCGGACATTTCCTTCGATCGTTCGATCAATCCCTATCGCGGCTGCGAGCATGGCTGCGTCTACTGCTTTGCCAGGCCGACGCATTCCTTCATGGGCCTGTCGCCGGGGCTCGATTTCGAATCGAAGCTCTTTGCCAAGCCCGATGCGGCGCGAATGCTGGACAGGGAATTGTCGAAGCCCGGCTACCAGCCGCGCACCATCGCCATCGGCACCAACACCGATCCCTACCAGCCGATCGAAAAGCAATACCGGATCATGCGCGAGATCCTGGAGGTGCTGGAGGCGCGCGGCCATCCGGTCGGCATCGTCACCAAGTCGGCACTGGTGACGCGCGATATCGACATCCTGTCGCGCATGGCCGAACGCGGCCTCGCCAAGGTGGCGCTGTCGGTGACGACGCTCGACCGCATGCTGGCGAGAACCATGGAGCCGCGCGCCTCGACGCCGACAAAGCGTCTGGAAGCGATAAGGCAGCTTTCGGATGCCGGCGTCCCCGCCTCAGTGATGGTGGCGCCGATCATTCCCGGCCTCACCGATCCGGAGATGGAGCGCATCCTCGATTCGGCGCGTGCCGCCGGCGCCAGGGAGGCAGGCTATGTCGTGCTGCGTCTGCCGCTCGAGGTGGCGCCGATCTTCAAGGACTGGCTCTTGCGCCATTATCCGGATCGCTACCGGCATGTGATGTCGCTGATCCGCTCGATGCGCGACGGCAAGGACTACGATTCGGAATGGGGCAGGCGCATGAAGGGCGCCGGACCCTATGCCTGGCAGATCGGCCGGCGCTTCGAGATCGCCGCCAAGCGGCTCGGCCTCAATGCCGAGCGGCGGCAGCTTCGGACCGACCAATTCGTCGCAGGCTCCGGCGTCGGCGAGCAGTTGATGCTGCTGTGAAGATGATGCCGGCCGCGAAGGCCGGCGGCTAAGGCAACTCGGGAGGCAGAGTTTTGCGCCCGGATTGCGATCCGCTAACCCTCTGTTTTGATGTAACTTCGTACGGAAGGCCCGCTACGCACTCTTCCTGGAATTGCTCAAGAATCCCGTCCGGCCCAGTCCCCCGGCCGTGAGACGGTGCCCTCCCGGTCCGACGCCCCATCCGACCCGGAGGGACTTGCGGAGAATCGGAGCCGATGCGAACCTCGCCGCACCATGGCTCGCGCGCGTTCCGATTCTCCGCTTCTCTTCGAAATGGTCGAGAAGCCCGACTTCTCGATTGAAACGAAAGCGATGGCCGAGGGGCTGTGGCCGGTAGCGGGGATGGACGAGGCGGGCCGCGGGCCGCTTGCCGGTCCGGTGGTGGCCGCGGCCGTGGTGCTCAACCCGGCCAACATTCCCGAAGGGCTCGACGATTCCAAGCGCCTCACCCATCTGCAGCGCGAGGCGCTGTTCCTCAAAATCCTGGGCTCGGCGCTCAGCGTCTCGATGGCCTCGATCAGCGCCGAAGGCATCGACAACAGCAACATTCTGAAAGCCAGCCTGGAAGCCATGCGCCGCGCCGCCGCCGGACTGTCGCTGCCGCCCAAACTGGCGCTGGCGGACGGCCGCGACGTGCCGCCAGGGCTCACCTGCGAGGGACGCGCGCTGATCAAGGGCGACCAGCGCTCGCAATCTATCGCCGCCGCCTCGATCATCGCCAAGGTGATGCGCGACCGCATGATGTGCGGCTGCGGCGGCCATCATGAGCATTACGGCTTCGAAATGCATATGGGCTACGCGACGGTCCGCCACCGGACCGCGATCGAGGCGCATGGCCCGGTGGCGCGACTGCATAGGGCGTCGTTCGCACCGTTCCGGTTTGGCGGCGTCGAGGTGGCGGAAGCGGAAGAGAGCTTCGAGGGAATAGATTAATCTCCCCTCTTGAAGGCAGGCTGAGAGTCGTCGCGCGTGAAGCACCGACGCCCTCTTTAGTCGCACAAGGGGTTGAGCTCTACGCGCAACGACCCCCTCTGTCGCCTTCGGCGACATCTCCCCCTCAAGAGGGGAGATTATTCGCGCCCAAAACAAAAAAGCCGCCGGGTTGCCCAGGCGGCTTCATGTCAGCAACGGCAGAGCCGCTCAGTTCAGCTTGGCCTTCACGTCCTGCAGCGCCGACTTGAACAAATCGGCGCCGGCCTTGGCGTCGACCTTGGCGGCAAGCAGCGCACGGGCGGCCTCGACGGCGATGTCGACGGCGCTGGCACGCACCTCGCCGATCGCTTCGCGCTCGGCCTGGCTGATCTTCTGCTCGGCAAGCGCCGTGCGCCGGGCGACGTAGTCCTCGGTCTTCTTATGCGCCTCGGAAGCAAGGAGCTCGGCCTCGCGCTTGGCGGCGGCGACGATGTCGGCGGCCTCCTTCTCGGCTTCCTTGCGCTTCTGCTGGTATTGGCCGAGCAGCTGCTGGGCCTCTTCGCGCAGGCGGCGCGCTTCCTCGAGTTCGCTGCTGATCTTGGCCGCGCGGGAATCGAGCGACTTTGCGAGCATGCCCGGCACCTTCAGATAGATGACGGCGCCGAGGAAGATGATCAGGGCAATGGTGGCCCAGAGCGTGGCAAGTGATGTGGCGTCCATGATGGCCTCCTCACCGGGTCGCGGATTTGACCGCGGCCGAAATCTCGGCCTTGTCGGTCTTGCCGCCGACCAGCGCCTCGACGATGGCCGACGTGGTGTCCTCGGCGATCGTGCCGACTTCCTTCATCGCCTTGGCCTTGATCGAGGCGATGCTCGCCTCGGCTTCGCCGAGCTTCTTCTCGAGTTCCGTCTCGAGCTTCTTGCGCGTGCTTTCGGCTTCGCTCTTGGCGGCGTCGCTCGCCTGCTGGCCGATCTTGTTGGCGTTGGCCTTGGCTTCCGCCAATTCCTGCTCATAGGCGGCAACGGCAGCGTCCGCCTCGCCCTTCAGCCTGGCGGCGTGGTCGAGATCCTGGGTGATGCGATCGTTGCGGACATCGATGATACCGCCGATGCGCGGCATCACAACCCGCTTCAGGAACAGATAGAAGAGCCCGAAGGTGATGACGAGCCACAGGATCTGCGACGGGAAGGTCTCGGCATTGAACGGCGGGAACGTGCCATGCTCCTCGGCAGGCACGGCGGTGCCCGCATGCGTATCGCCCTCGGCCGTGGCCGGCGCGGATTCTTGCGCAAAGGCAGATGTCACGAACATCTCATTCCCCTGTCCATACGGCGGGGCCGCACCATGCGGCCCCTTTCGTCAGCGCGTGGTTCTTACCTGAAGACCAGCAGCAGCGCGATGAGGAGCGAGAAGATGCCCAGCGCTTCGGTCACGGCGAAGCCGAAGATCAGGCGGCCGAACTGGCCGTCAGCGGCCGACGGGTTGCGGAGCGCACCCGAGAGATAGCTGCCGAAGATGTTGCCGAGGCCGATGCCGGCGCCGCCCATGCCGATGCAGGCGATACCAGCGCCGATAGCAGCTGCTGCAGTTGCGTCCATTTCAAAACTCCTGTGGTTTTCGTAATCGTTGCGGTTGGTACGTTGGGTATGCTGGCGCCGGGGCGCCGGTGAAAATCGATCAGTGGCTCGGGTGCAGAGCGTCGTTCAGATACATGCAGGTCAGCACCGCGAAGACGTAGGCCTGCAGGAAGGCGACCAGCAGTTCCAGCGCCGTCAGGGCAACCGCCATGGCGAGCGGCAGGACCGAGCCGGCGATGCCGACCGCACCCAGCGCGCTGAGGCTGACGACGAAGCCCGAAAACACTTTCAGCGTGATGTGGCCGGCCAGCATGTTGGCGAAAAGACGAACGGAGAGGCTGACCGGACGCGAGACAGAGGAAATGACTTCGATCGCCACCACCAGCGGCATCAGATAGCCAGGCACGCCATGCGGCACGAACAGCTTGAGGAAGCCGAGGCCGTGCTTGGCGAAGCCGTAGACGATGACGGTGCCAATGACCAGGATCGCCAGCGTGAAGGTGACGATGATGTGGCTGGTGACGGTGAAGAAATAAGGGAACAGGCCGATCAGGTTGGCGACCAGCACGAACATGAACAGCGAGAACACCAACGGGAAGAACTGCATGCCCTGCTTGCCCGCCGCATCGCGCAGCATGTTGCCGACGAACTCATAGGCCATTTCCGAGACCGACTGCAGGCGGCCAGGAATGAGGGCGCGGCTGGCGGTGCTCATGTAGAGGAAAGCGGAAGCGACGGCGATCGTCACGACCATGAACAGAGCGGAGTTGGTGAAAGAAATGTCGTAGCCGCCGATATGAAGCGGGATGATCGGATGGATCTGGAACTGGTGGATCGGATCGACCTGGTCAGCAGCAGCCACTTTAAATCCCCGTCAAAGCCACAACCGGCTTCTTAAGTTTCTTTCGCGCCTTGCGGCGCCTTACTTCAGTCCTTCGGTTCGGGCGGCTTGCCGCCCTGGCCGAATTCCGATGCAAGTCCCGACGAACGCAGGACATTGAGTATACCGGCGCCAAAACCCAGCAGCAGGCCGACGATCAGACCCCAGGGCGCGATTCCCGCCAAGCGGTCGATGATCCAGCCCAGGCCGACACCAACCACCACTCCGGCGATGAACTCGCTGGACAGTTTCAGGGCCTGACCGTAACCGGTCGCAGCTTTCGCTTCGTCTTTCCCCTCGAGCCGGTCCGTGCGTCTTGATGCAAGCGATGCTTCAAGCTCGCGCCGGCGGCGCTCAAGTTCGTCGTCGCGGATGGTGGCTTCTGGCTGCCTGCCGCGGCCGGTTTCTCCGGTTCCGTCTGGCCCGTTTTTGTCGGCCATCGCAACCCCCCTGCCCGGGCAGACGATCACCGTCCGTCCGCTTCTAAAGTCGCCGGCAACATAGTTAGCGGGTCCGCGCCCGTCAAGCCACGGGCCGAACTTCAAAGCGATGTATTTTCCGCTTTCGAATCAATGGCTTATCCGGGTGCGACATCGTGCCCGTCACGCCTGTGCGAGGACTCGGCGCGAATCCGGGCGACAAGCCGCGCTGATCGGTGCGCGCAGCAAACGAGAAAGAGCGTTGCCGCGGGGTGCCGATCAAGCGGCTCAGTTCGAGCCGCCTAAACGGCTCAGCTCCAGCCGCCGCCATAGGTGCGATAGAAGATATGCAGGCCGATCCTGGTCATGCGCTGCATGGCGCGCGCCCAGCCCGGATGGACGTAATTGGCGTAGTAATGCGTCGAGGATCCGACCTCGGGGATGAAGATCTTGCCGGCGGTCACCGCCATGGCGACATCCTGGGCGGTCTTGTACGCAACCGCGTCGTTGATGCGCTTCTTCCTGCCGTCGCAGGCGAAGGAGAACTGGCAGCGGTTGAACCAGTTGTCGTTCTGGTAGACGACACCGCAGATCGTCTTCGGATAGGCAGGGTTGCGGACGCGGTTTAGGATCACCTGCGCCACCGCGGCCTGGCCGCGCATCGGTTCGCTGCGCGCCTCAAAATAGATGCCCTTGGCGAGGCATTCCTGTTCCGGCTTGGAGAAGACGGCCGCCGGCAGCGGATTCTGCATCCAGGCGTGATCCCCCTTGCCCATTGGCGGAATGAAGCGGCCGTCATTCGGATCGTCCTGCAGCAGAGCCTCAAAGGGCGAGGCCTTGGCATAGTCCGGCGCCGACTGGGCATAGGCGGTGGCGAGGATGTCCGGCTTGTCGTTGTTGACGAGAGCGACGAGAGCCGCCGGCAAATCCGGATCGGGCTTCTTGTCCTCGCGGATGTGGAAGGCCTGGGCGATCTGGATTTCCTTGCCCTTGATGCCGGGCTTGGCGAAAGTCAGCTTCAGGCCGCTGTCCATCGCCGGACGGAGCAGCGAGGAGGTGCGCTCGAAGATGGAGCCGGCGCTGAAATTCTTCGGCGGCGCAACGGGCGACACCTGGACGAGGCGGCCCTTCTTGTCGGCGCGCACGACGCGGTCCTCATCGGGCGTAGCGCCGGCGACATTGCCCTTGCCGCGGAGCGCCACCGTGCCAACGCCAGGCAGGTCCACGCCGGAGCCGGAGATCGAGCCCGTGGCGGCCGAATCGACGAACGGCATCTCGGCGGCGTGCACCGAGCCGGCGACGGATTTTTCGACATAGGCATTCCAGCGATGACTGGGCGACTCCAGCCCGGACACGAGGCTTGCCATATCCTGGTAAGCGACGACGGACGGAAAGCCGACCCAGAAGCCGAGCCCCAGAACCAAAGGAGGAAGGAAGGAACGTTTATTCGCAACGGCGGCGGCGACGAGCCGCGTAAGAACGCGTCGATGCACGGAACTCTCCAGAAACGCTACTGACCCCGGAGAGCCAAAATGAAGCATTAACCTTGATGGGGGGTTAACGGCACCGATCGTGTTTTTTTCATGTTGCAGATAAGCCGGCCTCCGCCAGCTGTGGAAAGCCGGCGAAAACGTCAGGCCGTGCGCAGAAAAATCGGCCATGCGATCGCCGCGCAGATCGCGGCCGCCAGCCACACGCCCGGCCATGCGAAGAGAAGCAGAAGCCAGGGAATGGCGATCGGCACCAGGCAGAAGCCGACAAAGACCAGAGTGTTGGCGAGGCTGAGCGCGGTGCCGACATGGCCGGCACCGGCAAGTGTCGCAAGCTCGGTATAGGCAACGCCATGCCAGGCCGATACGCAGATGCCGGCTACGATCACCATAAGGGGCAGGAGCAACAGCAGCGACGGCTGCCTGGCCGCAGCGATGGCCAGAACCCATAGCACCAGGAAGGCCAGCGCGCTCAGCGCGCTGCAGAACCTCAGGAACGGCCTTCGGTTGCGGTGGCGGTCGGTGTAGCGGCCGCTCCAGACACGCATCACCATGGCGCCCGTCTGCACGGCGGCGAGGGTGGCGCTGGTCACCCATGTGC
>NZ_RZST01000539.1:0-2480 GCF_003997575.1 Mesorhizobium sp. M1A.F.Ca.IN.022.07.1.1 | reverse complement strand
TTCCAGGTCGTCGACGAAGCGCAGTCCTCGATCAACGTTCTGACCGCCGGCGGCTTTTGCGAAAATGTCGTCGAGCGGCGGCCCGAGATGGACCGCTGGAGTTTTTATCACACGCGCGGCCCGCAAGAGCGGCATTTGTGCCAATTGGACTATATCCTGCTGTCGAAGGCCTTGGCGGCGAAGAACGCCACCGCGGTTCCGGAGATCATCCGCAACGGTCAGCCTTGGCGCACCATCTTTCCGCCTGGCCAGGAAGTCGAGCGTTTTCCGCGTGCCGGGTGGGACAGGCCGAAGGCCTCCGACCATTGCCCGGTGGTGATCAACCTGGACATGGCCTGAGCCCGTGAGCTTCGACCTGCCGCGCAATGTCATTTTGCCGGTCGACGCGGTCGACGTACGGCTCGTTGCCAGCCCGCATCCGTTCGAGCGCGACAATCAGACAGCGATCGCGGAAAACTGGCGCCGCGAAATGGAGATGAAGCCGGCGCTATATGACGGCACCGTGGTGTTGCTTTCAGCGCTGAGCTATCGCGACAGCCGGCTCATCGGTCGCTGTCATGCGGTGAAGTACTCGACTTTCATGCTGTGGCGCAAAAACCGGGAGCTGAGCGGCGCCGAACATGCCTATGCGCACGCCGTGCTGGTTGCCGGCGACAATGCGCTGGTGGCGATCCGGATGGGCTCGCACACGGTGAACGCTGGCCGCGTCTATTTCGCCGCCGGCTCCTTCGAGCCGATCGATTTCCGCGACGGCGTCGTCGATATCGATTTCAACATGATCCGCGAGGTGGGCGAGGAAACCGGGATCGATCTGTCGGGCGCCGCCCGCGGACAGCGCTACTATGCGCTGTCGACTTCGAGCGGCACGGTGATCTTCCGCCGCTATCACGTTCCCGAGCCGGCGGAAGAGCTTGCGGGGCGCATCAGCGCCTTCGTTGCAACTGAAGCGGAGCCCGAGATCGAAGGTCCGGTCATCATCCGCAACGCAACCGACCTGCCGGTCGGGCTGATGGGGCACATGAAGCCGCTGATCGAGTGGCATTTCGCCAACGAGCTGGTTTGACTCGGTCACGGGCCGACGACGCGGCGGTTACTCGTGCCTGAGCGCCTCGATCGGATCGAGCCTCGCGCCGCGCAATGCCGGGAAGAAGCCGAACACCATGCCGATCAGCGCCGAAAAACCGACGGCGAGCAGGATGACCGCCGGGCTCGGCGCGAAGGGTATCGTCAACGTCGCCGAGGCCAGGCCTGCGAGCGCCAGTCCGATCAGGATGCCGATGATGCCGCCGACCAGCGACAGCACCGTCGCCTCGACCAGGAACTGGATCAGGATGTGTTTTTCGTGCGCGCCGATCGCCAGCCTGATGCCGATCTCGCGCGTGCGCTCAGTGACCGATACCAGCATGATATTCATGATGCCGATGCCGCCGACCAGAAGGCTGACGCTGGCGACGGCACCCAGCATGCCGGTCATGGTGGTGGTGGCGCTGGCCATGGCGTCGGCGATCTGGGTCATGTCGCGGATCGAGAAATCGGCATCGCGGTCCGGCGTGATGCGGCGCGTGTCGCGCAGGATGTCCTCGACGCGCGGCTGCAGTTCGGTGGTCGGCGTCCTGTCGTCGGCGGCGATGTAGATCGAGTCGATGTCGCGGTTGCCGGCGATGCGCCGCTGGTAGGCGGCCAGCGGCATCAGCACGACATTGTCCTGATCCTGGCCGAAGCCGGTGTAACCCTTCGGCTCGAGCAGGCCGATGATCCGGCAGGAGGTGCGGTTGACGCGGATCGTCTCGCCCTCCGGATCGCCGGCGCCGAAGAACTGCTGCCGCACCGTCTCGCCGATCAGGCAGACGCCGGCGCCGGCGCGCGTCTCGGAATCGCTGAAGGGACGGCCCGACACCAGCTTCCAGTCGCGCGCGTCGAGATAGGCGCTGTCGGTGCCGGTAACGCCCGACGTCAGGCTCTCCGTGCCGAAGATGACCCGCACCTGTTTTTGCGACGCCGGTGCGATGGCGCGTGCGCCGCTGAGATGGGCAACCAGTGCTTCGAGGTCCTTGGTGGCCAGCGGTCGGGTGACCTGGTCGAGCCCGCCCGGGCCGCCAGGCCCTGCCGGACGGCCCGAGCGGACGACGAGCAGGTTGCTGCCGAGTTTCGAGATGTCGGCCTTGACCTTCTCGGTGGTGCCGGAGCCGATGGTGAGCATGGCGATGACCGCGGCGACGCCGATGACGATGCCGAGCAGGGTCAGGAACGAGCGCAGCACGTTCCGGCGGATGGAAATCAGCGAAAGGCGGACGGTTTCCCAAATCATGGCCTCGGCTTTCGCTGTATCTGAAGCGACGTGGCCGTCGAGGAAGCGCACCGTGCGCCCGGCATATGCCGCGACGTCGGCTTCGTGCGTGACCATGACGATGGTGAGGCCGAGTTCGGCGTTCAGCCTGGTCAGCAATTCCATTATTTCGTGCGTGCGCGCGGTGTCGAGA
>NZ_RZST01000538.1:0-2495 GCF_003997575.1 Mesorhizobium sp. M1A.F.Ca.IN.022.07.1.1 | reverse complement strand
CCACTAGCCGGTCGACAGAGGTTCCTTCCGGCGCCAGCACTTCCACCGAGCTCGCGAACTTGCCGGAGAAATCGGCGACCGGAAACGCGCGCGCCAATGCGCCAGCCGGGTCGCAGGCCTTCGCGGCATCGCCCAGGCCGCCGCCGTCGGCCGCAAGCACGAAGACGCTGCCTTTCTTAGGCGCGGCGAATTTGGCGAAGGCAATCGAAGGTCTCGAAGTCATCAGATCCTGCTTCCGGGTGAGGCGCCGCGAACCGGCTTTCAAGCGTGCGCGACATTTGGTCGTTTTCGGCCATTTGGCAAGACTTTGGCCGAAATCGCTGTCTATATCGGCGCCGAAACCAACCAAGGATTCGTCGCGGCGGAACGCAAGCTTCATGCCGCAACATGTTGTTAACCATCAATGTTTCGCATTTCTTATTCATTGACGCGGAGACTCCGCCGCGCCGGGCGCGTGGCGTGGAGAGGACAAACCAGATGAGCCGCCTGTGGACCCGGTTGTGCAGGCGTCGGCGGATGACTACCTTGTCGGCGGGCATGATGCCGTTCGGCACAATCGAGAAAAGCCTTCATGAAGGTCGTTGAACGCTACATCATGCGTCGCGCTACGGCGATGTTCCTTGCGGCGCTGGCGTGGACACTGGCGATCGTGTGGACGACGCAGGTGCTCGCCAAGATCGACTTGGTCACCGACAGTGGCCAGTCGGCGTTGACCTTCTTCGAAGTCGCGGCCCTGATCATCCCCTCGATCGTCCCGATCGTGGTGCCGTTCGCGCTGGTGGTCGCGGTGGCGCAGACGCTGAGCGCCATGAACACGGATTCGGAGCTGGCGGTGATCAACGCCGCGGGCGCCTCGCGTTGGGCGATTGCGCGGCCGATCCTTCTGCTGGCGCTGGCGGCCAGCGTCTTTTCCTTTGCCGTCGATAACGGCGTCGATCCCTATGCCAGGCAGAAGAACCGGCAGCTGGTGGCGGCCTCGCGCGCCGACCTTCTGTCACTGATCATCCAGGAAGGCACCTTCCGTAAGATCGACGACGGCCTGTTCCTGCAGATCGGAGAACGGCTGCCCGACAACAAGCTCGGCGGCATCTTCGTCGCCGATTCGCGCGAGGAAGGCGCCAACCTCACCTATTACGCAAAGACCGGCAGCATCGTCGAAAAAGGCGACGAGAAGGTGCTGATGATGAATGACGGCGTCATCAACCGCAAATCGGTGACCGGCGACCTTTCGGTCATCCGTTTCACCTCCTACGCCTTCGACCTGTCGGCCTTCATGTCGGCGGCGAACGAGATCACGCTGCTGCCCAAGGACCGGACGACGCCATACCTGCTCGACCCGGATCCCAACGACAAGATGTACCAGCGCAATCCGGGCAGCTATACGGCCGAGGTCAACCAGCGCTTCTCCGAATGGTCCTATTCGCTGGTCTTCGCGCTGATCGCGCTTGCGGTCGCGGGCGACGCGCGCTCGCACCGCGAGGCGCGCATCCATCCGCTGATCACCGCAATCGCTATCGCCCTTTTCGTCCGCTGGCTTGGCTTCTTCGCCGCCGGCAAGGCCGACAAGGTTTGGTACTACGCCTATATGGTCTACGCCGTTCCGATCGTGGCGTCGGCGGTCTCCGCCTGGTTCATCGTATCGTCGCGGAGCATGGAACTGCCCGCCGCCTGGGCCGACTGGATGACGAATTTCGCCGGCCGCGTCAGCGAGGGCTGGACGGCGCTCAAGCTGTGGCTCGCCCGGCGCGGCATCTCCGGCCAGGGAGCCTGACGATGGGCTGGACGCTGGGCCGTTATTTCTTCTTCCGCTACGTGTCGATCACCATCTGGTTCTTCCTCGGCCTTTTGGCGCTGGTGTTCCTGATTGATTTCACCGAACTTTCGGGCCGCACGACCGGACTGCCGGGCTTCACCTACGGCACCGCCTTCGCTATTTCGGCGCTCAGGATGCCGATGATCATGCTGCAGACGGTGCCTTTCGTCGGGCTGTTTTCGGCGATGGCAACGCTGGTGTCGCTCAACCGCCGCTACGAGCTTGTCATCGCGCGCTCGGCCGGGGTTTCGGCCTGGCAGTTCCTGTTCCCGTGCTGCGTCGGCGCGCTGATGTTCGGCCTGTTGTCGGTCGGCGTGCTCAACCCGATCGCCGCGCACGGCTTTTCCTGGTCGGAGCAGATGGAAAACCAGTTGCGCGCCGGCAAGTCGAATTCCGTCGCGGAGGACACGACGCCCTGGCTGAGGCAAAAGACCAACTCCGGCGACACCATCATCGGCGCCCGGGCCATCCTCAACCAAGGACTGGAGATGGCGGACGCGGTATTCTTCGTCCTCGACCAGCAGGGCAACATCGTCGAGCGCAAGGACGCCGCGCGCGCCTTCCTGCGCGACGGCTACTGGGAATTGCAGGACGTCAAGCTGTTCAAGGACGGCAACATCCGTGCCGAGACCTCCGACCGCGTGGCCACCAACCTCAAGCCGGAATTCGTGCAGGAACGCCT
>NZ_RZST01000537.1:0-2497 GCF_003997575.1 Mesorhizobium sp. M1A.F.Ca.IN.022.07.1.1 | reverse complement strand
CTCATACTCTCCGGTCGCAACAATGTTCTGGGCGTAACCCTGGCGGTACCGGCTGATCGCCGAAGGGCCAAGGCCGATGAGAGTATCGCACCCATCCTCGGTATAACCCTGGAAATTGCGGCGTATCGTGCCGGCGCGCGCCGAGACCGCGAGTGAATCGGCCGGCTTGGCGAAATGATCGAGACCCAAGGCCTCGTAGCCGGCATCCACGATCATCCGCGAGGCGAGCTGCGATTGCGCCAGACGTGCCTCGGAATCGGGCAGCCAGGCCTCGTCGATCATCGTCTGATGCTTCTTGAACCAGGGCACGTGCGCGTAGCCGAACAGTGCAATTCGGTCCGGATGCAGTGTCAGCGCCTGGGTCACGGTGGAGGCGACGCTTTCCAGCGTCTGGTGCGGCAATCCGTAGAGCAGGTCGAGATTGACGGAATCTATGCCGCGCTGGCGGATGCCTTCGATCACATCGCGCGTCAGCTCGAAGCTTTGTTCGCGGTTGATCGCCTTCTGCACCTTCGGATCGAAGTCCTGAACGCCAAGACTCGCCCTCGTCATGCCGATCGCGGCGAACGCATCCAGGCGGCCTTCATCCATGTCGTTCGGGTCGATCTCGACGCTGAGGCTGGCGTTGTCGAGAAAATCGAATTGATCGCGCAATGCTTTTCCAAGCGCCAGGATGTCTGCGGGCTTCAGCATGGTCGGGGAGCCGCCGCCGAAGTGAACGGCACGAACCCTGCCCTTGCCGCTCACCAGGCCGGCTATCGTCCCGATCTCACGATGCAGCGAGCGAAGGAAAGTCGCGACCGGCGCATAATGGCGTGTCTGCTTGGTGTGGCAGGCACAGAACCAGCACAGCCTGTCGCAATACGGAATGTGCAGGTAGAGCGATATCTCGTCGCCGGCTGCGATGGCATTGATCCACCCGCGTACCGTTGTGGCGTCGACCGCTGAATGAAAATGCGGCGCGGTCGGGTAGCTCGTGTAGCGCGGCACGTTCTCTGCCAGCTTGGCTGTGAGAGCGGGGCGCGAGTGGTTGGCGGCTGTCTGTTGCATGGCCGGCAAACTAGCCGCTCCACCGCGCTGGACCTTGATCCTGATCAAGCCGCCGGCGGCGTGGACAAACTGCCGCAACATGTTGCGAAGCGACGGTGATATCCTGTGCGTGTCCCGGACTTCGGGTGATGACTTCAGGCAACGCAATGACGATCAGACAGGATATCCACAGCGCCGGCATCCCTGTGCTTTGCCAATCCTGCGAAGCGCGTCATCGCGGCGTGTGCGGCGCGCTCGACGCTGACCAGTTGATCGAGTTGGCCAAGACTTCGTCGAGGCGAAGCGTTTCACCCGGCGTCGAGCTGGTCGGCGATGCCGAAGTGATTGAAAGCTATGCCAACGTGCTTTCGGGAGTGGTCAAGCTGACGAGAAGCCTTTCCGACGGCCGGCAGCAGATCGTCGGTCTTCAGTTCGCGCCGGATTTTCTCGGAAGGCCTTTCAAGACCGAAAGTGCGATCAACGCCGAGGCCGCGACAGAGGTGTCGCTGTGCTCCTTTCCAAGAACCGTGATCGAGCGGATGATGAGGGACTCGCCCGAGCTGGAACATCGCCTGCTCAGGCAGGCGCTGAACGAGCTTGACGAAGCACGCGGCTGGATGGTGACGCTGGGACGCAAGACCGCGGCGGAGAAGGTCGCCAGCTTCCTTCTGATGATTGCACGGAACATCGATCCGGCCGTCGATCCCACGGTGAAGTCGGCGAGCTTCGACCTGCCGCTGACGCGCGCCGACATCGCCGATTTCCTCGGACTGACGATCGAGACTGTGAGCCGCCAGCTTACGAGATTGCGAACCGACGGCGTGATCCGGATCGAGAACAACAGGCATGTCACGGTGGAAAACATGAGCCGACTGGAACAGCGCTGCGGCGACTGAAACGCGCGGCCGACTCGGTTGGCGATGCCTCAGTCCAGGGACGCTAGAGGCCGCTAAATCCGATCCTCGGCAGAATGTGCTCGCGTTCGAACGCGATGTGGCGGCGCACGCTTTCGAAGAAGCCACGCAGCATGAAACCGACGGCCTCAGCATTGTCGATCCTGTCGCCATGGCCGATCGCCAGAAGCGCCTCGGTCAACTCGTCCGCGTAGCATTCATCCTCGAGATGCTCCGCGCGCAACCGGTTGGTGCACGCCAGCTTGGACTCGGCCAGGGTGAGAGCCGCCTCATAGGCCGGGAAGACGACCGTCTCCTCGTAGCGATGGATCTCTCGCAGCAGTGGAACGATGGTGTTGGCCACGCCGACGCATTGTAGACGGTCGACGTTCGGCAGGGCGTCGGCCAATTTCTCGAGCGCGTCGCAGAGCCGCAGCTTTTCCCGATGCGCACGTCTCATGATAGCGCTTGGCACGGCCTCATCACCGAACCCGTCTTCCGGTGACACATGGTCGCGGCATCCCCAAGGCGACGTGCCGGCGTGCCCTTTTTCGTTCAACGACCACCTCCTGATC
>NZ_RZST01000536.1:0-2535 GCF_003997575.1 Mesorhizobium sp. M1A.F.Ca.IN.022.07.1.1 | reverse complement strand
CTGTAGTGGGATTCCAGGGCATTGCCGGCAGCGACCTGTTTCTTGCCTTTGCTGGCGGCAACAGGCGCGTCGCGTGTATCGCCATCCGCCGTGCCGCCGGTTGCATTGGTCTGGTCTGCCGCTGCCGATGGGGCTGGGCCGCTCGATGTCGCACTGGGGACCGGTGGCTGTTGAGGCTCGGCAAGGGGCGCTTCAGCGCTTTGCAGTTCGGTCGCGGGCGTAGGTTTGCTGTCGTCGGGGACAGTCTGGTCATCCTGGCGTGGGCTGGTGGCCGCCACGATATCCGGCGCGGAAGCGGCTTCCTTGACGGCTTGCGGCGGAAGCTGAGGCGTCGAGGGTTCGCTTGCTGGTTCCTGCGCTTCGACCGGCGGTGCGGGCTGCGCGGCCTGGCGTTTCACCGGCTGCAGTTCGGGCACCAAGGTGACATCCACGGCGCCGGACGACTGGTCGTCCAGGGCGCTGCCGGTGACGTTGGCGCCGGACTGATCTGTGCCCTCGGCCCGAATCGCGTCCATGGAGTCGAATATCCCGGCAGGCGCGAACAGGAACGCGGCCGCCGCAGCGCCATGGAGCAGGCCGGAAGCAATGATCGCCACCGGCCATTTGCGATGCCCGGCCGAGTGCCGCGGCTGCATGAGCGGCTCGGCCGGCGTGATCGCCGGTTCGCTGCCTGCATCGGAGGAGTGATTGATGTCCTGCATGTCTCGCGCCGAGACCTGCTGTACGCGATAAGAAATTGTCAAATCAAGATCGGTTGCCGCCTATGGCCCACGCCATGGCGTCTCCTGGCGGGCCGGATGCAATCCCCACCTCTATACGCCGAAGGCGATGGCGGTTTTAGTCGAGGTCTTCAGGTCGCGCATGCAGGCCGTCGGCTCGACGCCGGTTCCAGCGCATTCCGTCGCGCTGTTGATCAGCACGCGGCCGAGCTTGCCGCAGTCGGCGCCCGCGAGATCGAAGCGCGTGACTTTCGTCTTGCCGACCGGCAGGTCCTTGAAATCGAGCACGGTGAGGCGGTCGACAACGCCGGACTCATTGAACAGCGCGATTTCGAAAGCGGACTTCGACAGGTCGGCGCCGAGCGCGTTGTTGACGACGAAGGTCAGCCGGCAGCCCTTGTCCGAAGGCTGCACGGCGTTGAGTTCGAGATTAAGGGCCGGCGCTGGCGCGGACTGGCCGCGCGCCGGCACCGGGCCGAGCGACATCGCCAGCGCCGAGGTCAAGAGACAGAGCGATGTCGTCAAGTTCATGGTTCTCAGCCTCCAAAGCGCATGGTTGCCGCAAGCTTCAGCGTGACGCCCGGTTCATAGAGGACGGCAGTCGTGCTTGCGTTGAGCGGATTGGTGTATTTGACATCGAACAGATTGTCGGCGCGGACGTCGAGCTTGAGGTTGTCGGTCGCCTGGTAACTGGCAAAGGCATTGACCAGCGTATAGTCCTTGGCCACCGGATTGCCCTTGGGCTTGCCGTTATATTGCACTTCACCGCCGACGGTGAGCCTGTCCTCGAGGAAGCGAAGGCCGAGCTGCGCCGTCACCTGCGAGGAGGGAATGGTGGCAAGGTCGGCCCGCTCGCCCTCATACGAGATGGTGTGGCCGTTGATGATCGAGGCCGAGAAGCCCGCATAGCCCCAGCCGGCGTCATAGACGCTTTCCAGTTCAAAACCGTTGATCTTGGCCTTGGCGAAGTTCTGATACTGGAAGCAGATCGGGATGCCGGGGCCGAACGGGCAGCCGCTGGTCGGGTCGAAGGCCGACAGCGTGACGCCGTCGATATAGTCTTCGACATTGTTGTTGAAATAGGCGGCCTTGAGCCGCAGAGCGTCGCCGCCTTCGAAAATGTCGTTCTGCTTGTAGTTGACGCCGAACTCGACGGTCTTGCCGGTCTCAGGCTTGAGATTTGGATTGGGCAGGAAGGGGAAGGTGACGCCGGCCGGATGGTTACCGCTGATCAGCGTCTCCGTCAGCGAGGGTGAGCGGTAGCCTTCCGCATAGGTGCCGTAAAACTGCAGGCCGGCGAGGTCAGCGCTTTCGAAGGGCGATACGCCGACGGTGATGCGCGGCGACAGCCGGTCGCCTGATGTCTCGTGCTCGGAGTCCTTCAGGCTGTACCTGTCGTAGCGCAGGCCGGTGATGACCTCCAGCCATTCCCAGGTCAGCTTGTCCTGGACATAGGCGCCGGAGACGTTGCGCTTACCTGACGGCGTGTAGAAGCTGTCGCCGCCGGCTGTGCCCCCGGTTTCGACGTCGTCGCCGACCCAGTCACCGCCGTAAGTCAACTCATGCGCAATGCCGGCGGTCTCGAATCGCGACGTGTTCCATATGTCGATGCCGGTCGTCCCGACATCGAAAGTCGAGAGCGACCCGGCGGGCAGCACCACGGGCAGGCCGGTCGTCGGATCGAAACGGTTCTGCGGGACGAGCGTCGTCAGATCGAGAAGCGTCTTGTTGTAAGAGGCGTTGATGTGGAGATCGAGCCAGCTTTTGGCATCGTCGGTGATGTTGTAGCGGGCGGTGAAGGTATTCGATTTCAGGT
>NZ_RZST01000535.1:0-2536 GCF_003997575.1 Mesorhizobium sp. M1A.F.Ca.IN.022.07.1.1 | reverse complement strand
GCCTTGATCGGCAATGTGTCGATAGAACGTGCGGACAAGACATCCACGCCGCTGCAGGCCGGCGACATCGCGCTGCTCTCGCCGGGACACACGGAACTGTGGCGTTACGAGCGCGCGCTTGAGCAGCGCGGCCTCGCGGTCTCCTCGCAAGCCGGCCAGACTCTGATGCGGCGGCAGGAGACGCAGGACATTCTGGCGTTGCTACGGGTCCTGGCGGATTCCTCCGACACGCTCGCCTTTGGCGCGCTAATGCGAGGGCCGCTGGTGGGCCTGAGCGAACAGGAACTCCTCGACATCACCTCAGCCCTTGCCGCGCAGGACGATGGCCAACGCTTTTTCACTGTGCGGACGGATCCCGAGCTCGTGCAGCATGGTGTCGCCAGAGATATTCTCGTCGAATTGCAGCGGCTTCGTCGGCGCGCCTCGATCGTGACCCCAAGCCTGATTTTGGCGGAGGCCATCGAACGCCTGAATGTTCGCGTGATCATGGCAGCGCGACATCGCAACAGGAATGCCCGCGCGCTCGTCAACCTCGACGCGATGATTGAGAAAGCGCGCGGCTACTCGATCGCTGGCCTGCGCGCTTTCATTCGCGATCTGCAGGAAGATTGGGAGCGCAAGGCCCGGGCTCAGGAAGGACGCATCGATGCTGCTAAGGATGCCGTCGAGATCGTCACAATTCACAGCGCGAAGGGGTTGGAGTGGCCAATCGTCATTCCGGTCAATTCGACGACCGAACTCTACCGGCCGGATCAGTTCGTGCATCGGCAATCCGACAACACCTTGCACTGGATGCTGGGGGGCGTCGCGCCGCCGGAGCTGGCTGCAGCGCGCGCCGCGGAAAGCCTGGAGGATGCCAATCAACGTGAGCGTATCTGGTACGTGGCGTGCACACGGGCACGGGATCTCCTGATCCTCCCGCACATCCCCCAGGCGTCCAAGGATTCCTGGTTCAGCTCGATAGACCTCCGTCAGCTGGACATTCCTGAGCTGGACCTTACCTCCTTTGCGCGGCGCGAAATGCCGGCATCGGCGTCTCTGCCCAACGAGCAGTCTTCCGATATTTTTGTCGCGGAGCAGCGGCGCGTCGAGGAAAGCGCGCCGCCGCTAGTATGGCGCCGGCCTAGCGAACACGATGCCGATCGACTCGGCGACCCCCTCGAGGGCGTCGTAACTTCGGAGAGCCACATTGAGCATTTCGAGGTGGTCGGTGCCGGAGCCCGCCGAGGCGTCATCCTTCACAAGCTGATGGAAGAGCTTCTTACCGGCGAGCTTGCGGGAGAACTTGGCGCAAGCGTTAGCCGCGCTCGCGAACTGCTCAATCAATTGGTGACCGACGTAAATGACGATGGACCTCAGCCCGATCCCGATGAGATGGGAGCAGCGGCGCTCCGCGGGCTCGCTTTGCCGCAGATCGCCGAACTGCGGCCTCACCTTGTGCCCGAGATGGCAATCTGGGGGCGCGACGAGGTGAACCTTATTGCCGGGCGGGCCGACGCTTTGGCGATCATCGAAGACCGTGTCGACGCTGCCATCGATTGGAAATCGGACGTCAATCCCGCACCTGCTATGCGCGAAGCACATGTGCAGCAGCTGCGTGACTACCTCTCTGCGACCGGCGCCATGCGCGGCGCGATCGTCTATCTGACGAGCGGCGAAATCGCCTGGATTGTCCCGCCTTGATGCGGATCATCTATTCGTCGAGCGCGACGCTGCCGCCGCCATTGATATTTGCAAACCCTGGGATGATGTCACCGGCAAGCAGCTTTTCCTTCGACAGCAGCCCGGCGTCCTCGAGCGCCTCGAAATCCGGCAGCTGGCGCAGCGTGTCGAGCCCGAACTGCGACAGGAAATTTTTCGTCGTCACATAGGTGTAGGGCGCGCCCGGCTGCGGGCTGCGCGGCCCCGAGGCGATCAGATCCTGCGCGCGCAGCACGCCGATCAGATCGCGCGACACCTCCTTGCCAAAGAAGGAGGAAAGCTCGGCGCGCGTGATCGGCTGGAAATAGGCGATGCACATCAGCACGAGCGCCTCCGCCTGCGACAGCTCTTTTGCACCCTCCCCCGCCGGCGTGCCGAAGGCGGCGTGGATGGCATCGCCAAAGACCTTCTTGGTGCGATGCTGCCAACCGCCCGCGACCGCGACCAGCTCGTAGGGGCGGCCGGCGAGCTCGGCGCGAATGTCTTCGATGATCAGATCGATGTTGCAGTTTCTGCCCACCACCCGCGCGAGGACACTACGTGTCACCGGTTCGCTGGCCGCGAAGATCACCGCTTCGACGCGACCCATCCACTCGCGCCAGCGCAGTTCCGGCGGCAGGTGCTCGAGCTCGGTGTCGAGCAGCGCCGGCTGATCGTCAGGCTTGCGGCGGACGGATGCCTGGCTCATCGCTACAGCCCAAACAGCCGGAAGCTGGCGCGGCCCGACAGCTCGCGCACGGCTTCGAGTTGCCGCAGGCGTTCGAAGAGCCGTCGCGCCGCGAAACGCGACAGGTTCTTCGTCGACAGCGATCCGGAAACGGCGTCCTCGTTGAGC
>NZ_RZST01000534.1:0-2536 GCF_003997575.1 Mesorhizobium sp. M1A.F.Ca.IN.022.07.1.1 | reverse complement strand
CCTTCGGCGGCGGCATGGACTACAACGATCATGAGCGCATCTGGGCCGCGCTCGACAAGGCCCACGCCAAGCACCCGGACATGATCCTGCTGCATGGCGGCTCGCCCAAGGGCGCCGAACGCATCGCCGCCTGCTGGGCGGAAGCGCGCAAGGTGACGCAGATCGCCTTCAAGCCGAACTGGACGAAGCACGCCAAGGCCGCGCCCTTCCGCCGCAACGACGAGATGCTCTGCGTAATGCCGACCGGCGTCGTGATCTTTCCGGGCTCCGGCATCACCGAAAACCTTCGCGATAAGGCCCGCCGCTTCGGCATCAATGTCTGGGAACTTAGAGGAGACGGCGCGTGAGCGCCGTTTTCTTGCAAATCTGGAAAATCCATATATTATGGAGATCGATAAAGGAGCAAGGTCATGCGACAGTTCACGACAGGCGATCTCAACAAACAGGTTGGCGACGTCACCGACGCCGCCGCCCGCGAACCCGTCGTCCTCACCAAGCACCGGAAACCCCGGTTCGTCCTGATGAGCTACGAGCACTACGAGCGGATGCGCAGCGGTGGGGACCCACGTAGAGCCTACCACGCTTCCGAGATGCCAGAGGAGCACCGCGATCTGTTCGAGGCGGAGATCGACCGGCTGGCGCGCGGAGAGGGTTACGACGATGAGCCGTGAGTTCCTGCCCGGTCAGGTGATCGACTACCCTTACCTGTGGGCATGGCAGCACGAACGCGGTGAGACCGAAGGCCGAAAAGCCCGGCCCACTTGTGTCGTCGTGGACGTCCGCGGTGCGAATGACGGTCTCACCCATCTGGCGCTTCTGGCGATCACCACCCAGCCGCCGGGGGCCGATCGCATCGCGGTCGAGGTCTCCGACATCGAATGCCGGCGAGCAGGATTGAACGACATCAAGCGGTGCTGGATCGTCGTCGACGAATACAACTACGACGTCGCCGAGCGCTCCTGGTACATCGAACCTCGCAGCAAAATCCTCGGGCGTTTCAGCAAAGCGTTCATGATGAAGATCGCGGCAGCCTTCGCCCAAGCACGGGCATCCGGACGGCGTATCCGGACGGCGTATCAGCCGTCTGGATTGACATCCTGATCGGTAAAGCAGAACGGCGGCTCCGATTGTTCGGGACTGCTCGTTTGCCGACGGCGGTGTGCCCGACGGGCACCTGGCGGCCGGGTGCCGGCCCGGGCGTGTCGATAAGATCGCGCATCCGACACCGGCGCGAACAACACCATCGAAGTATTGTAGCGCAGTTTTCAGGTGGCAGTGCAGCCGCCGTGTCGACCTCGCGGACCGATGAAGGGAGTGATGCGGGCAGGGGCGCGCGTCATGCGCTTGAAGCAGCCGTGAACGGGCGGGGCAGGATGTCGACCGGGATGGTGGTGGAACGTTCAAAAGGTACGCGACCGATATCCGTAGCGCCGGACCGGGCGGCCATGACGGTTTTCGCGCCTTCAGTTGCCCCGAACCATTCCCGTTTATGTCGCTCGTATAGACGACCGCCTGCTTTTGCGGCCAACCCCTGACGGGGTAAGACTCGCCCGAAATTTTTGCAAAATTCGATTTCGGTTCTTCTTGTCCTGGCTGAAAATAGAATTTTGCAAAATTTTCGGCCGAGCTGACCGCAGCAGTCGGCCGTCTCTTCGTGCGCCATCGGGAAATGGTCCCGAGCAACCGAAGGAGACAGAACCATGGCCACCACGATCGCTACCCTGACGCAGAAGACCGACGGCTCTCTCGAAGGCGTCTTCGCCACCATCCGGGTCAACGCCCCGATCGCCATCGTCCCGAACGCCCAAAAGGCAAGCGAGGAAGCCCCCGACTTCCGCGTCATCCATCGCCGGACCGGCTTCGAGATCGGCGCGGGCTGGAACCGCATCGCCCGCCAGACCGGCGAGGAATACCTCTCGGTGAAGCTGGAAGCCCCGGAGATCGGCGTGATCTTCGGCAACCTCGCTCCCGCCCCCGGCGGCGATCCTGCCAAGAAGGTGATCCTTTGGAACAATCCGAACTGAACGGCAAGAAGCCGGCCCCGAGCCATCGAGGCCGGCTTCACCGTTCAACGTCAGGGGTCGTTCCGTGCGATACTGGGGAGTGAAAGCGGGCATCGAGCCCGCTTTCACTCCTTTCTCTCCGCCAAACGAGCCGAGGACCTTTCTGCTCAGAAAGCCAAGTCTGCCATGATGCGCTCGTGCCGCGTCAAGGACGAGCGGTCCCCCCAAAATGCTTGCGCATTTCGGCTCCCCCACTCGCCGCCTTCGGCGGTCGCTACGCGATCCTTGACCCGACCCGATCCTCACGACCCGCAGGCGTCATCTTTAACACTATCCAAGGAGATGACGACCATGGCGATTTCCATCGAGCAGCACATCGAGGAACTGCGGGCCTTATCTTGACAGTCTGCACCGACTCCAGCCGTGTTGCTGGCGTCGATGCGCATGCTGAGGGAGGCGCTTTCCAGGCCGGCCGCAGCGCTCCCACATAGCTGGCGGAGGCCGGCCTGGAGAGCGCCGGGCAGTTCTAGCAC
>NZ_RZST01000533.1:0-2559 GCF_003997575.1 Mesorhizobium sp. M1A.F.Ca.IN.022.07.1.1 | reverse complement strand
CGTTTCTCCTTCGCCGATCTCTGCGAAAAGCCGCTCGGCGCGCGCGACTATCTGGCCATCGCCGACCGCTTCTCGACCGTCTTCATCGACCATGTGCCGGTGCTCGGCGAAGGCAAGCGCAACGAAGCCAAGCGTTTTATTCTGCTCATCGACACGCTTTACGACCACCACATGCGGCTGGTGATGAGCGCCGCCGCGCCCCCCGAGGGGCTCTACACCGCCAGGCGCGGCACGGAAGTCTTCGAATTCGAGCGCACTGCCTCGCGACTGATCGAAATGCAGAGCCGCGACTGGCTGGAAGGCTGGGCGGAGAGGCGGCAAGTCGGGGCGGAACCCGCGGAGGCGCGACAGGCGTGAGCGTAGCCGCCTGGAGTCCTCATCCTAGGGCGGAGCGACGCGAGGCGGAGCCCAGGGCCTGGGAAGGAAGCGATAAGCGCTTCGTCGCTTGGATGCGCATCTCCCGAACCGCTCAGCCGCCCGACTTGGCTGTCCCGCCCCTCCTAAAATCACAACGGCGTCATCGCCGGGATGAAGGCCTTCTGATTTCATCGTTTATTGTATAAATTCTGGTCAGTTAGCTCGAAAATTTTGACGTTTACGTAATTCCCGATGCATCTAACCGATTGAAAACACTGGGCGCAAAATAACCGTTTGAATATTCTCCATGCCGGAGCTATTGGGTTCGGCGAAATCCCGCGGTTTCCCGCATTCCTTCCGGCCCCCGTCACGGCACCGTCACAGACAAAGGGAAAACATCCTGACATGGCACGCAACAAGATAGCGCTCATCGGCTCGGGCATGATCGGCGGCACGCTCGCCCATATGATCGGCCTGAAGGATCTCGGCGACGTGGTGCTGTTCGACATCGCCGAGGGCATTCCGCAGGGCAAGGGTCTCGACATCGCCCAGTCCTCGCCGGTCGACGGATTTGACTCCAGACTGACAGGCGTCAACGACTATGCCGGCATCGAGGGCGCGGATGTCTGCATCGTCACCGCCGGCGTGCCGCGCAAGCCCGGCATGAGCCGCGACGATCTTCTCGGCATCAATCTCAAGGTCATGGAACAGGTCGGCGCGGGTCTCAAGAAATACGCGCCGAAGGCGTTCGTCATCTGCATCACCAACCCGCTCGATGCCATGGTCTGGGCGCTGCAGAAGTTTTCCGGCCTGCCGACCAGCCATGTCATCGGCATGGCCGGCGTGCTGGACAGCGCCCGCTTCCGCTACTTCCTGGCGGAAGAGTTCAAGGTCTCGGTCGAGGACGTCACCGCCTTCGTGCTCGGCGGCCATGGCGATTCGATGGTACCAATGATCCGCTATTCGACCGTGTCGGGCATCCCGCTGCCCGACCTCGTCAAGATGGGCTGGACCTCCAAGGAGAAGCTCGACCAGATCGTGCAGCGCACTCGCGACGGCGGCGCCGAGATCGTCGGCCTCTTGAAGACCGGCTCAGCCTATTACGCGCCGGCGGCCTCGGCCATCGCCATGGCCGAATCGTACCTGAAAGACAAGAAGCGCGTGCTGCCCTGCGCGGCGCACCTGTCCGGCCAGTACGGCGTCAAGGGGACCTATGTCGGCGTCCCCGTGGTGATCGGCGCCGGCGGTGTCGAGCGCGTCATCGAGATCGACCTCTCCAAGGCCGAGCAGAAGATGTTCGACAATTCGGTGGCGGCCGTGCAGGGCCTCACCGAGGCCTGCACCAAGATCGCCCCGCATCTCGCCGGCAAGTAATCGTCCCTCTCCGGAGACCAAGCGCATGAACATCCATGAATATCAGGCCAAGGCGCTGCTGAAGTCGTTCGGCGCGCCCGTCGCAAGCGGCGTTCCGGTGTTCAAGGCGAGCGAGGCGGAAGCCGCCGCCAAGACGCTGCCCGGCCCGCTCTATGTGGTGAAGAGCCAGATCCATGCCGGCGGCCGCGGCAAGGGCAAGTTCAAGGAACTCGGCCCCGACGCCAAGGGCGGCGTGCGGCTGGCGAAGTCGGCGGCCGAAGTGGTCGCCAACGCCAACGAGATGCTCGGCCAAACGCTGGTCACCAAGCAGACCGGACCGGCCGGCAAGCAGGTCAATCGCCTCTATATCGAGGACGGCGCCGATATCGACCGCGAGCTCTATCTGTCGATCCTGGTCGACCGTTCCGTCGGGCGCATCGCCTTCGTCGTCTCGACCGAGGGCGGCATGGATATCGAGGCGGTCGCGCATGACACGCCGGAAAAGATCCTCACCGTCGCCATCGATCCGGAAAAGGGCGTGACGGCCGATGATGTGAAGAAGCTCAACGCCGCGCTGCAGCTCGACGGCGATGCGGCGCAAGACGGCGGCACGCTGTTCCCGCTGCTCTACAGGGCCTTCGTCGAGAAGGACATGAGCCTGCTCGAGGTCAATCCGCTGATCGTCATGAAGAACGGCCGGCTGCGCGTGCTGGACGCCAAGGTGTCGTTCGACAACAACGCTCTCTTCCGCCATCCCGACGTGATGGAGCTGCGCGACATAGGCGAGGTCGTATTTCGACGCCTCGATCTCCTTCTCATCCTCTTCGGTGGTGTCGCGCAGCTCCATCA
>NZ_RZST01000532.1:0-2582 GCF_003997575.1 Mesorhizobium sp. M1A.F.Ca.IN.022.07.1.1 | reverse complement strand
ATGCAGGAGATGCCTCGCCCCAGCAATTCGCGGACCGCGGCCTGTTCGTCGCTGGCGGAGGAGAAAAGGAACAGTTCGTTGCCGCTCGGCAGGAAGACATCTGTCTGCGCGAGCACATGATCGAGCGCCTGACGCGTGCCGGACGCCTGCATGATCTCGCGACGGATGTTCGGATCGAAGGACACCGTGCCGCTCTTGGCCTTCACGGCCGCGATCGCGGCGAGTGCGACGTCGGTGGCGCGATCGGAAAAAAGCGAAGAGCCCATGACATGGACATGATCGGCTCCGGCCAAGAGCCGCTTGGCGGCATCGTCCATTTCCAAAAGGCCGGCGGCGCTGTTCCGGATATTGAAAACAAAATGCCTGGATGCATCGGTCCGGTAGGCGACGAAGGCGGTGCCGGTTGCATGGCCTTCACGGACGGCGATTGCCGAAACGTCGGCGCCGAGCGCGCTGAGCCGGTCGATGTTCAACTGGCCGAAATCGTCCCCGCCGACGGCGCCGATGAGACCCGCAGGCTGGCCGAGCGCCGCCGCTTGGCCGATGAAGATCGCCGGGGCGCCGGACGGAAAGGGGCCGGCCAGCGGACCGGGCTCGAGGAAGCTCTGGCCGATTGATTCCGCCATGATCTCGACGAGGATCTCGCCGGCTGAGACCAGCTTCTTCATCACGTCCTCCCGGCATTCGCCATGCATGGCTTTAGGGCTTGGAATACGGCCCCCTCTTTTTCACGTCAATTAATAAATTTACGCATGGAATAATTTCTCCGGACGCGTTGAAACTTGCGGAGCTTCCTGTAAAGTTTCAACTTGCAGACGCACGCCGATGCGCCGTATGAGCGCCGGAGCAGCGCCATGGGAGCGAGGTTCCATGCCGCGAGGGTTTGGATGCCGATGACTCACAAGACGATGGAGGAGTTCGCCCGTTCCTGCGGCGTCTCCAGGCCGACCTTGTCGAAATTCTTCGACGATCCGACCAGCGTCAAGCCGGCGACGCGAAAACGCATCGAGGATGCGCTGCGCTCGTCCGACTATCAGCCCAATCTGTTCGCGCGAAACCTCAACCGCAAGCGCACCCGCAGCATCGGCATCGTCGTGCCGACGGTGACCGACCCGTTCTATTCCGAGATGGTCAGCCGCATCGAACTCAGGCTACGCGACGAAGGCTATTGGCCGATCGTCATTTCCTCGCATGGATCGAGCGAACTGGAAGCCGAGGCGACGCGGACGATCTTGTCGTTGAAGGTCTCCGGCGCGCTGATAGCACCGCTCGGCCGGCGCTCGGACCAGCGAGCGATCGAGAAGCTGACGCAGGCGATCCCGATTGTCCATTTCGACACCTATCTCGAAGGCGGCACGCCTTTCGTCGGCAACAACAATGTGCAGAGCATGTCGACCATCGTCGACTATCTCTGCCGCTCGGGCGATGCCCCGGTCTATTTCGATATTCCGCACGTCAATCATAATTCGCGCGAGCGGGTGGAGAGTTATGTCAATGCCATGAAGCGGCTCGGGCAGGAGCCGCTCGTCTTCGGCAATACCGACGACTACACATGGGAGTTCGAACGGATCGGCTACGAACAGACGGAAAAGCTGCTCGGCAATGGCGGCCTGCCGGGCAAGACCATATTGTGCGCCAACGATCGTCTCGCCTTCGGCGTGATGGCGGCCGCCTTCTCGAAAGGGCTGAAGGTCGGCCGCAAGGCGGATTGTGACCTGCGGGTGGCTGCGCATGACGATCATCCGCTCAGCCGCTACACCTGCCCGGCGCTCACCACCATGGCGCAAGATTTCGCGGCGATGGCCGGAAGCAGCGTCGAGACGCTGCTTACCCTGCTCGACGAGGACGGCGCGCCCGTCGCGGCGAAGGTCAATCTCGACGCGACGCTGGTGATGCGCCAGTCGGCCTAGGGATACCGAACTCCCGCTGGGCGATCACGGCGCCTCAGGCAAGCAGGCTCGCCGCCTCGTCTTCGCCGAGCAGCGGCGGCTGGTCGACCGAGCCGACGACGGCGACGGAGTTCCGGCTTTCGCCGGAGGCGAGGATCGCTTCCATGACCTTGAGCACGTGCAGCGCCAGTTCGCCGGACGCGCGGGGTCTGCGCCCTTCCAACAGCGACCGCGCCAAGTCGGCGACGCCGAGCATGCGATAGTTGGCGCGGTCCGGTGCGGCATAGGGCCAGTTGCGCGCGCCGTAGAGCTCGCCTTCGCTCTCGAAATCCTTCCAGTCGGCGCCGTGCGCCGATAGCGAGACCGTGCCGCCAAACGTGTCGGGATCGGGTAGCCTGAGCGAGCCTTCCGTCCCGTGCAGCTCGATCGGATGGTTGGAATGCTTGAAGACGTCCCAGGAGGCGCCGAAGGTGACGGTGGCGCCGCAGTGGAATTCGAGCAGCGACAGGATGTTGGTCGGCGTGCCGACCCTGAAGCTGGTGTTTTTGTAAGGGCCTTCGGCGGTGATCAGGCGCTCGTCCTGACCGCGCGTCGTCATCGCCATGACGCGGGCGACCGGGCCGAGCAGGTTGACCAGCATCGTCAGGTAGTATGGCCCCATGTCGAACACTGGACCGCCGCCCGGCTGATAGT
>NZ_RZST01000531.1:0-2604 GCF_003997575.1 Mesorhizobium sp. M1A.F.Ca.IN.022.07.1.1 | reverse complement strand
CGCAGCGCGCCGAACCAGCCGATACGCCAAGGCGGCGCCGCCGGACTGTCGTCCTCGCGGCGATGATCCGCCGGCACGGGCATGGTGTCGAAATATTTGTTCTCGATCAGCTCGACCGGCGCCGCGATTTGCCCGAACGGCTTGAAATAATTGGCAACGAAGGCGGGAGAGCTGGTCACCAGAAGCTTGACGTCGCGGGCCAGATGGCGTTCGGCGCCGCGCAACGTCTTGCCGATCAGGTCGTTGCGCAACACCAGCCGATGGATGTCGAGGCACTCGTAGACGATCGGCACGCTGGCGCCGAAAGCGCGCCTGGCGCGGCTGGCAAGCGCCAGCATCTCGAGATTGCGCGCGATGATCAGGTCGGGTCGCGCCAGGCCCGCGAATTTGGCGCCGATCGACATGGCGGCCTTGGCAACTGCGCCGATGCGCTGGGCGAATCGGCCATCGCGCGTCGGTCCGAGGTCGACGGGCCTGATGCCTTCGATCTCGGCGATCGGATTGGAGGTGCGACGGAAGCCCGCCAGGGTTATCCCGGCGCCGCCTGCCCTGAGCATTTTTATCCTCCGGCGCACCGCCGGGTCGGATATGTCATGCACAAGGTACAAGACATGCAGCATGAAACTCGACCGCTTTTGGGCCCGCCACCCAAGAGGGGATGCTAGTACAGCTTTTGCTGCATCGCAACATTTTTGGTGCAGCGTAGCAATCGGCGCACATTTTTTGTTGCGCTGCAAAAACTTCTTGCGGTAGTTTGTGCATGGCGGCGGGCGCCGGTCGCGACGATGACTGGCGCAAAATCAGGAATCCAGAATTTGGAAACCAGTGCATTCGATCCGCCCGAGGGCTCCCTGCGCAGATCGGTCGGGCGCGGCGCCGTCGTCACCGCGATGGCGCAGGGCGTGCGGGTCGCCACCCAAATCGTGTCGGTCATCGTGCTGTCGAGGCTTTTGTCGCCGCAGGATTTCGGCGTCGTGGCGATGTGCGCGCCGGTGCTCGCCTTCATCGCGCTGTTCCAGGATTTCGGCCTGACCCAGGCGACGATCCAGAAAACCGGCATCCGGCACGAAGAGGTCAACTACCTCTTCTGGATCAACACGGCGGTGAGCGCGATCCTGGCCTTCGTGCTTGCTGCGGCGGCTCCCCTGGTGGCCGCCTTCTACGGCGAGCCGCGCGTCACGGGGCTGGTTGCCGCCTTCGGCCTGCAGATCATGGCCTATGGTCTCGGCGCCCAGCATCTGGCGTTGCTGACGCGCCGCATGGAATTCAGCCGGCTCGCCGTCATCGACGTCGCCAGCGCCGTTACGGGCCTTGTGGTCTCGATCGCCTGGACCTTCATCGACCGCTCCTATTGGGCGCTTTTTGCCGGTACGCTGACCGGCGCCGTGTTGCCGACGCTTTGCTACTGGGTGTCATCGCGCTGGCGTCCGGGGCTGCCGCGCAAGGTCGAAGGCATCAGCCAGCTGATCAATTTCGGCGCCGGCATCACCGGCTTCAACTTCGCCAATTTCTTCGCCCGCAACCTCGACAATGTGCTGATCGGCAAATATTGGGGCGAGGCGCAGCTCGGCCTCTACGACCGCGCCTACAAGCTGCTGCTTTTCCCGCTCAGCCAGATCACCAACCCGCTGTCGAAGGTGATGGTGCCGGCACTTTCGCGGCTGAAGGACGAGCCGGACCGTTATCGCAGCGCCTATCTGCGCGTCATGCCGCTGATCCTCCTGGTGGCGTTGCCGGGCGTGGCCTTCGCCACCGCCATGTCGGATACGCTCATTCCTTTCGTGCTCGGCCCGCAATGGCGGGAGAGCGCCAACATTTTCCTCGCGCTGGGCTTCGCCGGCCTGCTGCAGCCGCTCAACAATCCGGCCGGATGGCTGTTCGTCAGCCAGGGCCGTTCGGGCGATTTCATGCGCTGGGGCATCATCACCGCCGTCACCTCGGTGCTGGCCTTCGCCATCGGCCTGCCTTATGGCGCGCTCGGCGTCGCGGTCGCCTATGCGGTCAGCGAATATCTGCGGACGCCTTTCCTCTGGCTCTATGTCGGCAAGGCCGGGCCGCTGCAGGCGAGCCATGTGCTGCACGCAGCCGCCCCCTTCGTGCTCGGCGCGCATCTGGCGCTGGCCCTGGTCTGGGTCGCCAAGCCGATGCTGCCGGCGCAGCCCATCATCGCTCTCGCAGGCGGCGCGGTGCTGTCCTATGTCGTCACCATCATCGTCGCGCTCGCCTTCGGCGCCGGCCGCGAGGCGCTTCGGGAGGCCCTGCGGCTGATCCCGGCGCGCGGGTTTTCGCCCGCGCCCAGTGAGGCGAAATGACCTTGCCGGCGCAAACCGCCAGGCATTCCGGCCGCCGCCGGACAGCCCAAAACTGCTGATTCTTGAGGGTTAGGCAACAGCATGAATTACCGATCGATCTCAGACATGAACGACGCGATCGCGCGGAACCTGCACCGGCTGCCGCGCGACATCGACCTGGTGGTTGGCGTGCCGCGAAGCGGCATCCTCGCCGCGACGCTGGTCAGCCTGACGGCGAATATCCCGATGACCGATCTCGACAGCTTTCTCGCCGGCAAGATCTACACCTCGGGGATCACCAAGCGGCGTGCGG
>NZ_RZST01000530.1:0-2607 GCF_003997575.1 Mesorhizobium sp. M1A.F.Ca.IN.022.07.1.1 | reverse complement strand
GCGCGGCGCGGACATTCTCGGCCTGCGCGACCTTGCCTTCGACCGAGGACCAGACGCCCAGCCATTCCAGCGCCGCCTTGCCGTATTTGCCGGCGGGCACCGCCTTGAAATCCCCCATGGCGAGCCGACCGTCGCGGATGAGCCCGGCGAGATCGAAGCCCTTCTCGACCTTCGCCTCGACCTTGGAATCTTGCGGCGCCACGAGCACTATCTGGTTGCCGAGCAGCTTCACCTCGGTGTCGGGCCTGGTCAGCTTCTTGTCAGACAGATACTTCATCCATTCGAGGTCTGCCGAGACGAAGACATCGGCTGGCGCGCCGCCCTCGATCTGCTTGGCCAGCGCCGAGCTTGCCGCATAGGAAATCGTGGCCGCTTCGCCGACCTCGGGCTCGCAGGCCTTGTTGACCACATCGAGCGCGTCCTTGAGACTGGCCGCGGCGAACACGATCACCTTGTCGTCGGCGTGGGCTGCCGGCACAGCCGCCATCAGCGCTGCCGTCAGTCCGCCAATGGCCATCACCTTCAATCCAAAACCCTTGCCCGTCATGAAACCTCGCCCTCTTCTGAAAATCCGTTCGGTTCGAGCTCTGATTCGATATATCCGGATGAACATAACAAGAAAAGGATTTTTAGGCTCCGCGCCGTTGCACGACAGGATCCCACCAGCCCACGGTGAAGTCCGTTCGATACAGCGAGGCATAGGTAGATGTAGATCAGCGCCGGCAATGTCCTAAAGGCAAGGTCACAGAAATCGTCGAGGGATCGACCACCTCGCATGTCAGGATAGCTATCGGGGGCGGCGTCCTCGACACGGCTTCGATCACCAACGAAGCGGTGGCCGATCTGCGACTGGGCAAGCAGACCTATAGGTGATCAAGGCCTCCGACGTCGTCGTCGGGATTGACTGGCGACTTGAGCGCTGGCAGCGCTCAAACTGGGCCTTATACCGCGATCGGCGCCTTGATATTGGCGTCCGCAAAATAGTTCTCGAGGCGGATATCCTCGAAGCGGAAGGCAAAAAGATCCTTCACATCCGGGTTGATCCACATTGTCGGCAGCGGCTTCGGCGTGCGCCGCATCTGCTCGCGCGCCTGATCGAAATGGTTCGAGTAAAGATGCGCATCGCCGAGCGTATGGACGAAATCGCCAGGCTTCAGGCCGGTGACCTGCGCCACCATCATCGTCAGCAGGGCGTAGGATGCGATGTTGAACGGCACGCCCAGGAAAATGTCGGCCGAGCGCTGGTAGAGCTGGCAGGAGAGCCGGCCTTCCGAAACGTAGAACTGGAACAGGCAATGGCAGGGCGGCAGCGCCATCGCCTCCACTTGGGCCGGATTCCAGGCTGAGACGATCAGCCGGCGCGAATTGGGATTCTTGCGTATCTCCTTGAGAAGGGCGGCGATCTGGTCGATCTCGCCGCCGGGCCCATCCGGCCATGAGCGCCACTGCCTGCCGTAGACAGGGCCGAGATCGCCGTTCTCGTCGGCCCATTCGTCCCAGATGGTGACGCCGTTGTCGTTGAGATATTTGATGTTGGTATCGCCGGCCAGGAACCACAGCAACTCGTGGATGATCGACTTCAGATGCAGCTTCTTGGTGGTGGTGACCGGGAAGCCGCGTGAAAGGTCGAAGCGCATCTGGTAGCCGAACACCGACCGCGTGCCGGTACCGGTGCGGTCGCCGCGATCGGCGCCGTTCTCCAGCACATGCTTCAACAGGTCGAGATATTGGCGCATCGGCTCGGCCTCGATTCGGATGACAAGCGATCATAGCCGACTGGCCGTCGGTCGAATACCCAAAGCCTACAGGTGTCGATCCGGCGCCGGAAAATCGACGGCGCCGGCACGTTGCCATGCCGGCTGCCGATAGCCTTGCCTCAGAGAGAACCCAGTTTGCCCAGATCCTTCGCCACCAGATAGTAAAAAGTCACGCGGCTCTTGGTGTTGTCGGCGGCCATCGCCTTGCACGCCTTCTCGATCGAGGCGTCGGCCTTCTTGGCGTCGACAATCCCAAGCTTCTTGGTCACCCAGTTGTCCCGGACGCGCTCGAGCTCCTTCGGGTCTGCGCAGGAGACCAAGGAGGAATCGCGGTTCCTGAGCGCGATGCCCAGATGCTTGACGATCTTCTCGACCGCATCGGCGCTGGCGCCGGCATCGTATTTCTTCACATCCGCAAGATAGTCGGCCATGAAACTTCCCCTCGTCGGCGCCACGGATCCGATCGATGAGGCTTGTGGCGCGCCGCGCAACTTGTGCGCTAGGTCAGGATATTCCTCATCGCCGGCGGAGCTTCGATTGAGTAGACGCGCAAGTCAACCCTCGGCTGTCGAGTTTGGCGCAGGGGACAAGCCTCGACTTGGCCCTTTCATTTTCCGTAACCGCTCCCTATATTCGCTTCGTCGGCTTGACCGACTATGGCGATAAACAGGCGATGAAATAAGCCGTTCGGACCCGGGGGCGGTACCCGGCGCCTCCACCAAAAACCGCTCTTCCAAAGGGAGCGGCTTTTGCTGGGGGCGAAATAGGATCGACGAAGGTGTAAAGATCGTACTTTTGCCCGGCATTGTACCACCGTCATCGGGCTAAACTTATAGTTGCCAACGACAAC
>NZ_RZST01000052.1:0-22738 GCF_003997575.1 Mesorhizobium sp. M1A.F.Ca.IN.022.07.1.1 | reverse complement strand
TTGCTCGACCGTGTAGCCTGGCGTCGGTCCGTGCGCGGCAAGCCGCGCCTCCAGGCCCTCGCGCGCCTGGCGCGCGAGCTCGGCGGCTTCCGCCTTCTCGGCGGCGTCCTTGTCGGCGGAGTCGGCGCCGGTGAAACGCGGCAGGATCGGGCTGCGGTTCTTCGGATAGTAGGAGCAGCGCATGGCGATCTCGACCGTGTTGTCGATCGCTTCCGGCAGGTCGGAGAACAGCCGTGCCATCTCGGCCTGGCCGCGCAGGAAATTGTCGGGCGAAAGCCGCCGGCGATTGTCGGCGGCCACCACCGAGCCTTCGGCGATCGCAATCAGCGCGTCATGCGCCTCATAGTCTTCGCGCTTGGAGAAGAAGGCCTCGTTCGTCGCGACCAGCGGCAGTTCGTGGGTATAGGCAAGGTCGAGCGTCGACTTTTCGACCATGCGGTCATAGCCGGCGACCCGTTCCAGCTCGACATAGAGACGGTCGCCGAAAAGCTCTTTGAGGACCAGCAGCCGCTGTTCGGCCAGGTCGCGGCGGTCCGCCTTCAGCGCGCTGCCGATGGGGCCGCGCGGGCCGCCGGTCAGGCATAGCAGGCCATCGCGATGGCTCTCCAGCATGGCGCTGGTCATGTGCACCGGCTCGCCGGGCGGCGTTTCCAGATAAACCTTGCTGATCAGCCGGACCAGATTGGCATAGCCGGCCTCGCTGGCGGCGATCAGCACGATCGGCGACATCTCGGGACCGTGCCGGCGGCGGTCGCGTTGGGCGTCGCTCGTTTCGCCGGAAAAGACCAGATCGACCTGGCAGCCGATGATCGGCTGGATACCGTCCTTGACCGCTTTCTGGGCGAATTCGAGCGCGCCGAACAGATTGTTGGTGTCGGTCACTGCGATCGCCGGCGCTTCATCCTTGACCGCGTGGCCGACGATGGCGCCGAGCTGCAGGGCGCCCTCGAGCAGCGAATAGGCTGAATGCACGCGCAGATGGATGAACCTCCGCGCAGGCGTCTCCGGCTGCGTAGCCTTCACGACAGCTTCGCGCTGCAAAGGGTCGCGTGGAAGTCGTTCATCCGCCATGTTTTTTCGCGCTATCTCAAGGACTCATCCGTGCAGATGTATTGTCCCGGACGCCGCGATGCCAGTCCAGTACAATCGACCGCGAACCACAAGCTTGCGGCCTATGTCGCCCTGGGTCAGGCGAACTCCATGATCACAGCGTCGACCGCGAGGCTGTCGCCCGGTTTGGCGTTAAGCTTCGCCACGGTGAGGTCGCGCTCCGCGCGCAGCACGTTCTCCATCTTCATCGCCTCGACCACGGCCAGCGTCTCGCCGGCCTTGACGTCTTGGCCCTCGGCGACGGCGATCGACACCACCAGTCCTGGCATCGGGCAAAGCAGCATTTTCGAGGTATCCGGCGGCAGCTTTTCCGGCATCAGCCTTTCCAGCTCCGCCGTCCGCGGCAGCATGGCTTGAGCCGTCACCGACATGCCCTTCCAGGCGATACAAAGGCCGTTCAGCACCGGCCGGACCTGCGCCGCGATCCGGTTGCCGCCGACCCTGCCGCGCCAAATCGGGTCGCCCGGCCGCCAGTCGGAAGCGACCGTCAGCGGCTCGCTGCCATTGATCGAGAGATCGATCTCCATCGGGATCGAGACCATGCCGTCGAGGATGCCGGCGCAAAGATAGTCCGCGCCGATCTTCACCACCCAGTCGCGCTTGAGATGGCCCGAATGCGGTGCCAACCGGCCGCTGAGCCGGTCGAGCCGGTCCCGCCGCAGCAGCTCAATCGCGGTGGCGATCGCGGCGAATACCGCCCTCTCCTCACCGTCCGGTTCGACCGGCGCGAAACCGTCCGGATACTCCTCGGCGATGAAGCCGGTGGAAAGCCGCCCCTCGCGCCAGCGCGGATGCTGCATCAACGCAGCGAGGAACGGAATGTTGTGCTCTATGCCGTCGACGACAAAACCGTCCAGTGCTTCGGACATGGCATCGATAGCCTCGAGCCGCGTCGGCGCCCAGGTGCAGAGCTTTGCCACCATCGGGTCGTAGAACATCGAGATCTCGGCGCCTTCGGCAACGCCGGTGTCGTTGCGGATCACCACATCGCCGAACATGCCCTCTTGCGGCGGCCGGTAGCGCGTCAGCCGGCCGATCGAGGGCAGGAAATTGCGGAACGGGTCCTCGGCATAGAGACGGCTTTCCACCGCCCAGCCGTTCAGCTTCACCTCGTTTTGCCTGATGCCGAGCTTTTCGCCGGCGGCGATGCGGATCATCTGCTCGACCAGATCGATGCCGGTGACGAGCTCCGTCACCGGATGCTCGACCTGTAATCGCGTGTTCATTTCAAGGAAATAGAAGTTCCTGTCCTTGTCGACGATGAACTCGACCGTGCCGGCGCTCTGGTAATCGACGGCTTTCGCCAACGCCACAGCCTGCTCGCCCATGGCCTTGCGCGTCTTGGCGTCGAGGAACGGCGACGGCGCTTCCTCGACCACCTTCTGGTTGCGGCGCTGGATCGAGCATTCGCGCTCACCCAGATAGAGCGCATTGCCATGCGCGTCGGCCAGCACCTGGATCTCGATATGGCGCGGGTCAACGACGAATTTCTCGATGAAGACGCGGTCATCGCCGAAGGAGCTTTTCGCTTCCGAACGCGCGCGCTCGAAGCCGTCGCGCACTTCCGCACTGCTCCGGGCGATGCGCATGCCCTTGCCGCCGCCGCCGGCCGAGGCCTTGATCATCACCGGATAGCCGATCTCGCCGGCAATCCTTTCGGCGTGGTCGGCATTTTCGATGACGCCCAGCCAGCCGGGCACGGTCGAAACCTTGGCCTGGCTGGCGAACTTCTTCGATTCGATCTTGTCGCCCATTGCGCGGATCGCCTTGGGCTTCGGTCCGATGAAGATGATGCCTTCCTTTTCCAGCGCTTCGCAGAAAGAGGCGCGTTCCGACAGGAAACCATAACCCGGGTGCACCGCTTTGGCGCCGGTTTCCTTGCAGGCGGCGATGATCTTCTCAGGCACTAGATAGCTCTGCGCCGCCGGCGACGGGCCGATATGCACGGCCTCGTCGGCCATTTCGACATGCACGGCGTCGCGGTCGGCATCCGAATAAACCGCGACCGTGGCGATCCCCATCTTGCGCGCCGTCTTGATCACGCGGCAGGCGATCTCGCCGCGATTGGCGATCAGGATCTTCTTGAACATTCGGATGTCGTTCCTCCGGCGAAGCCGTCCAGTTCTATGGACAATCCCGACGCGCCTCAAGTGTCTGCAGCCCCTGCCCTTCGGCGCTCGATGCTTTTGCAAGAAGCGGCGTCGAAAAACGTCGCAACAGACGTTGGCCGCCACCTTCGAACCCGGTAAGGTGGTGGCGAGCGCAAGAAAATGGCAGGCGGTATTCGCCTCGCCGGGCAGGCTCGACGGCCTGCCATAAAGCTGAGACTTTTAAGATTGCCTTGGGAGGAATGCCTCATGAAAACGCGTGCCGCAGTTGCCGTTGGTGCCGGAAAGCCGCTGGAGATCATGGAGGTGGATCTTGAGGGGCCGCGCGAGGGCGAGGTGCTGGTCGAGGTCAAGGCGACCGGCATCTGCCACACCGACGAGTTCACGCTCTCGGGCGCCGATCCGGAAGGCATCTTTCCGGCGATCCTCGGCCATGAGGGCGCCGGCATCGTCGTCGATGTCGGCAAGGGCGTGACCTCGGTCAGGAAGGGCGACCATGTCATCCCGCTCTACACGCCCGAATGCCGGCAGTGCCCGTCCTGCCTGTCGCGCAAGACCAATCTCTGCACCGCCATCCGCGCCACGCAGGGACAGGGCCTGATGCCCGACGGCACCTCGCGCTTTTCGGTCGGCGGCGAGAAGCTGTTCCACTATATGGGCTGCTCGACCTTCTCCAACTTCACCGTGCTGCCGGAGATCGCGGTCGCCAAGGTCAATCCCGACGCCCCCTTCGACAAGATCTGCTATATCGGCTGCGGCGTGACCACCGGCATCGGCGCTGTCATCAACACCGCCAAGGTCGAGCAGGGCGCTACGGCCGTCGTCTTCGGCCTCGGCGGCATTGGCCTCAACGTCATCCAGGGCCTTCGCCTGGCCGGCGCCGACATGATCATCGGCGTCGACTTGAACAACGACAAGAAGGCCTGGGGCGAGAAGTTCGGCATGACGCATTTCGTCAATCCGCAGGAGATCGACGGCGACATCGTGCCTTACCTGGTCAACCTGACCAAGCGCGGCGCCGACCAGATCGGCGGCGCCGACTACACTTTCGACTGCACCGGCAACACCAAGGTGATGCGCCAGGCGCTGGAAGCCTCGCATCGCGGCTGGGGCAAGTCGGTCATCATTGGCGTTGCCGGCGCCGGCCAGGAGATTGCGACGCGGCCCTTCCAACTGGTCACCGGCCGCACCTGGATGGGCACCGCCTTCGGCGGCGCGCGCGGCCGCACCGACGTGCCGAAGATCGTCGACTGGTACATGGAGAAAAAGATCCAGATCGATCCGATGATCACCCATACGCTGACGCTCGACGACATCAACAAGGGTTTTGACCTCATGCATGAGGGCAAGTCGATCCGCAGCGTCGTGGTTTACTGAAGCAATGCCGCATCGGTCGTGGGCTGGAGCCCGCAACCTTTGCGGCTCAACATGGGAGGAAGGACGAATGGCGGAAAAATTGCATCCGAAGATCGACAACGGGCTGCCGAAGGAAAGTGCTGCCTTTTCCGGCGGCACGCTGGTCTGTCTCTGCACCAGCAACCCGGTGAAGGTGAAGGTCAAGGGCCAGATCGCCCACAACCATGCCTGCGGCTGCACCAAATGCTGGAAGCCGGAAGGCGCGGTGTTCTCGGTCGTGGCCGTTGCCGGCACCGGCGACGTCACTGTGGCCGAGAATGGCGACAAGCTGAAGGTGGTCGACCCGGCAGCGCTGATCCAGCGCCATGCCTGCACCAGCTGCGGCGTGCACATGTACGGCCCGGTCGAGCGCGACCATCCCTTCAAGGGTCTGTCCTTCATCCATCCCGAGCGTTTCGAGGAGGACGGCTGGTCGCCGCCCGGCTTTGCCGCCTTTGTCTCCTCCATCATCGAAGCCGGCGTCGACCCGAGCCGCATGGACGGCATCCGCGGCCAGCTGAAGTCGATTGGGCTCGAACCCTATGACTGCCTCAACCCCGCCCTGATGGACTACATCGCCACCTGGACGGCGAAGAAGTCGGGAGCCTTGGCGGCCTGACGATTGCGGGATTTCTGGTAAAGGGCCGGCCAACGCCGGCCCTTTGCACATTTGGAGAGACGATGCCAGCACCCATCATCTATGTCGATGCCGATGCCTGTCCGGTGAAGGCCGAGGTCGAGAAGGTGGCGGAGCGGCACGGCGTCGTGGTTACCTATGTCTCCAATGGCGGCCTGCGCCCGTCGCGCGATCCGATGATCCGCAATGTCGTAGTCTCCAAGGGCGCGGACGCTGCGGACGACTGGATCGTCGAGAACGCCAAACTCAACGATGTCGTGGTGACGGCCGATATCCCGCTTGCCGCGCGCACGGTGGCGCTCGGCGCGCATGTGCTGGGACCCACGGGCCGTCCCCTCACGCCCGAGACCATCGGCATGGCGGTGGCGATGCGGGATTTGAAGCAGCATCTGCGCGAGACCGGCGAAAGCCGCGGCTTGAACGCCGCCTTCACGGCGAAGGACAGGTCAAACTTTCTCGGCGAGCTCGACCGCATCTTGCGGCGGGCGCTCAAATCCGCCACACCCGGCTGACCCGAAGCCCTTTGAGAACCGGCCATGGGCGACGACATATCCCTCAACACGCCGATCCACCGGCACGTGCAGTTCGCTTTGGCTGCGGCCATCGGCATTGTCGCGCTGCTTCTCGCCCTGATGCTGGGGGCGCCGCTGCCCTACTCCATCGGCGCCAACCTCTTCTTCGCCGCTTACACTCTTCTGGTGCTGGTCGCGATGCCGAGGCTCACCGTCCGTTACCTGAGCAAGAACGCGCGTGCCACGGACCTGCCGGTGCTGCTGATTTTTGCGGTCACGCTCCTGGTCGTCGGCCTCGCCATCGGCTCGCTGTTTCAACTCATCAACCAAAAGGCTGCCGCGCATCCGCTGGAGGTTCTGTTCGCGATGCTGTCGATCCCGCTTGGCTGGTTCACAATCCATGCCATGGCGGCGCTGCATTATGCGCATGTCTACTGGATGGACGGCGACGAGATCGACGAGAAAACCAGGAAGAAGAATCCGGTCGGCGGCCTCGATTTTCCCGGCGGCAAACGCCCGGAAGGCTGGGATTTCCTGTATTTCGCGACCGTCATCGGCATGACTGCGCAAACCGCCGACACTGGGATCACGACCTCGCGCATGCGCCAGGTCGTGCTCGTCCATTCGATCCTGAGCTTTTTCTTCAACACGGTGATCGTCGCCGCCGCGGTCAATCTCGCGGTCAGCCTGGGCAGTCCATAATAAATCCGTGATCGGATGAAACAACGCTTGGGCCGGAGACGTATTGGGAGGAGAACAAGGCTCTGAGAGGCCGCAGACGAGCGAGCCGGGAGGACACCAAGATATGGAGACCGTCGCCAGAAGCGAACCCTCCGCCGAGGTGGAAGCATCCGCGCCGAAGGACCCGACGCTGATTTACCGGCAATCGCGCTGGACGCGCCTGACCCATTGGCTCTGGGCGTTCTCGCTGTTCTTCATGCTGCTTTCGGGCCTGCAGATCTTCAACGCGCGCCCGCAACTCTACATCGGCAAGGAATCGGGCTTCCAATACAACAATACGATCCTCGAGATCGGCGCCGAAAACACAGACGGCGGACCGCGCGGCTTTACCAAAATCTTCGGGCATCGCTTCGACACCACCGGCGTGCTCGGCTGGTCCGGCCCTCCCGGACAGGAAACGCCGCGCGCCTTTCCGTCCTGGGCGACGATCCCGTCCTACTACGACCTCGGCACGGCCCGCGTCGTGCATTTCTTCTTCGCCTGGGTGCTGAGCGCAACCCTGCTCATTTGGCTGATCGCGAGCCTGATTAACGGCCATATCCGCCGCGATCTTGCCCCTCGCCTGGATGACTTGCGCAAGCTGCCGCGCGACATTCTCGACCATGCGAGGCTGAAATTCCACCATGCGCGCGAGTACAACACGCTGCAGAAAATGACCTATGGCGGCGTGCTCTTCGTGCTGTTGCCGCTGATGATCATCACCGGGCTTGCGATGTCGCCGAGCATGAACTCGGTGCTTCCCTGGCTCAATGAAATCCTGGGCGGTCGGCAGACGGCTCGCACCATCCACTTCATTGTCATGGTGTTGCTCGTGCTCTTCTTCGTCGTCCATATGCTGATGATCGTGGCTGCCGGTCCGATCAACGAGCTGCGCTCGATCATCACCGGCTGGTATCGCACCGACCCGCCCGCAAAGCACGACCAGGCAACCGAGAGGAGCGCCTGACATGGCAAAATTCCCGATTAGCCGCCGGAAGTTCTTGACCTCCGCCAGCCTCGGTCTGTCAGGCATCGCGCTGTCCGGCTGCGATGCCTTCGACAGCGGTCTGGGCGTCGGCAGCGGGCTGCGCAGCTTCCTCGAAAACGCCAACGGGCTGACATACCGCGCGCAGCGCCTGCTTGCCGGCCGGGACGCGCTGGCACCGGAATTCAGCGAGGCCGACATCCGCCAGCCGCAGCGGCCGAACGGCGTCACCGCGCCTGACGACGACACCTATAGGGGTCTTCTCGCCAACAATTTCGCCGACTGGCGCCTGGAGGTGACCGGCCTCGTCGAAAAACCGCTGTCGCTCACCCGCGAGCAGTTGCAGAACATGCCGAGCCGCACCCAGATCACCCGCCACGACTGCGTTGAAGGCTGGAGCTGCATCGCCAAATGGACCGGCACACCTTTGTCGCTGGTGCTCGATCAGGCCATCGTCAAGCCGCAGGCGCGCTACGTCATGTTCCATTGCCTCGACACGATCGAGCAAAGCCTGTCTGGCGACATCAAATATTACGGCAGCATCGACCTGATCGATGCCCGCCATCCGCAAACGATCCTGGCCTACGGCTTGAACGGCAAGCCGCTGCCGGTCGAGAACGGCGCGCCGCTGCGGGTGCGGGTCGAGCGCCAGCTCGGCTACAAGATGCCGAAATATCTCTACAAGATCGAGCTGGTCGACGGCTTCGCCAATGTCGGCGGCGGTCGCGGCGGCTATTGGGAAGACAATGGCTACGACTGGTATGCCGGTATTTGATGGCGCTTCGCCTGCAGGCCGAGCACGATCTTGCGTCAGCCGAGTTCAACGCGATTGAGAAAAGCCTCACGGCGACAATCGGCCATTCCAACATCATCCTTTGCAAGACGATGGCCTCGGGCGACTAGGCCGCCTTGCTGGGCCGCCGTTCAGACCAGATCGGGTGTTGTCATCGGCGTCGGCTGCCGAGAGATATGTCGCTGGGAGGTGACAAGGTGTCGCCGACGGGCTATGGATGGCGCGTCGAGGGCTCAGGTGACTGAGTCCTACCTGTTTGCGGGAGAGAACAGCGCAAGCTGTCGCCGAAGGGGAAATCGCCCGAAATCTCTCAGGCAAAAGAACCGTGGACGGGAAAGACAACTCTGGAAAGTCGGGAATCTTCCCGCGCCGAAGGTGTAAGCGCTGCCGACAGAGTTACGGGGCGCGAGTCTCTCAGGCTTCAGACAGAGGGGCACGGACTAGACCGCTAATGGCGGTCGATTGCGTGCGACTCTGGAGAAGACATGACCGGCGAAGACACCAAACATCTACCCCTCGAGGATTTGCATAGCGCCGCGGGCGCGCGTTTCGGCGCTTTTGCCGGCTGGTCGATGCCGCTGACCTATCCGGCCGGCGTGATGAAGGAGCACCTCCACACGCGCGAGCATGCCGGCCTGTTCGACATCTCGCATATGAAGCTGTTCGAGCTCGGCGGCCCGGGCGTCGCCGCCCTACTCAACCGCGCCTGCCCGCTCGACGCCGGCGCGATGGAAATTGCCCAATCCAAATATACCTTCTTCCTGAACGAGGCCGCCGGCGTCATCGACGACTTGATCGTCACGCGTCTTGACGATGGCCGATTCATGGTGGTGGCCAACGCCGGCAATGCGGCCGAGGATGAAAGGCATCTGCGTGCGTTGGCCGCGGATTTCGATGCCAAGGTCGAGCCGCTCGACCGCGTCTTCCTGGCGATCCAGGGCCCGGATGCCTGGGCGGCCCTTTCGCGAGCCGGTATCGAAACGGGTTCGCTGCTGTTCATGCATGGTGTCGAGCCCCGGCAACACTGGTTCATGAGCCGCTCCGGCTATACCGGCGAGGATGGATTCGAGATCGGGCTGCCGGAAGCGGATGCCCGCGATCTCGTCGGCAACCTGCTGCAGGACGAGCGCGTGCAATGGATCGGCCTTGCCGCCCGCGACAGCCTGCGGCTTGAGGCAGGGCTCTGCCTGCATGGCCAGGATCTGACACCCGAGACCGATCCGGCGAGCGCCGCTTTGATGTGGGCGATCCCTAAGGAGCTCCGCGCTTCCGGTCACTTCATCGGCGCCGACGCGCTGCGCTCGATCCTCGAGCGTGGGCCGTCTCAGAAGCGCGTTGGCCTAAAACCCGATGGTCGTCAGCCGGTGCGCGCCGGCGCCGCGCTTGTCGATGCCGACGGCAATGCGGCAGGTCACGTGACCTCGGGCGGCTTCGGGCCGTCGACGGGCCACCCGGTCGCCATGGGCTATGTCGACAATGCGCTGGCCAAGCCCGGCAACAGACTGTTCGCCGACGTCCGCGGGACCAGGATCCCGATCGACGTCACTTCGCTGCCCTTCACGCCACATCGCTACCGCAAAGGATGATATTCCGATGGCAAATACCTATTTCACCGAGGATCATGAATGGCTGCGCGTCGAAGGCGGCGTCGCCACCGTCGGCATCACCGACTATGCGCAGGAGCAGCTCGGCGATCTCGTCTTCGTCGAACTGCCGGAAATCGGCCGCAAGCTCGCGAAGGGCGACACTGCAGTAGTCGTCGAATCCGTCAAGGCGGCCTCTGACGTCTACGCGCCGGTCGACGGCGAGATCACCGAAGCCAACACAGCACTGTCGTCGGACCCTTCATTGGTCAATTCGGCGGCGACCGGCGATGGCTGGCTCTGGAAGATGAAGCTTTCCAACGCAAGCCAACTCGACAGCCTCATGGACGAGGCCGCCTACAAAGCCCATATCGGCTGATACCAGGATCTTGGAAATGACCGCAGCACCCATTCCTTTCTCGGCCCGTCACATCGGCCCCAGCGTCAACGATATCAGGGCCATGCTTGCCACCATCGGCGTTCCGTCCGTCGAAACGCTGATCAGCCAGGCCGTGCCGAGATCGATCCGCCTCGACCTGCCGCTCAACCTGCCCACTCCGGCCAGCGAGGCCGAAGCACTGGCCGAATTGTCGGCGATGATGGCGAAGAACACGGTGCTGAAGAGCTTCATCGGCGCCGGTTATCACGGCGTCCATGTGCCGCCGGTCATCCAGCGCAACATGTTCGAGAACCCGGCCTGGTACACGGCCTACACGCCTTACCAAGCCGAGATCAGTCAGGGCCGGCTGGAGATGCTGTTCAATTTCCAGACCCTGGTTGCCGAGCTGACCGGCCTGCCGGTGGCGTCGGCATCGCTGCTCGACGAGGCCACCGCCGTTGCCGAAGCGGTCGGCATCGCACTGCGCCATCACCGCGACAAGCGCACCAAGGTGGCGCTTGCCGGCACGCCGCATCCGCAGACGCTCGATGTCGTGCGCACCCGCGCCGAACCGCTCGGCACCGAGGTCGACGGCGAGACCATCGACGACAACACCGCCGCCCTGCTCGTCTCCTGGCCGGACACTTTCGGCGTCTATGGCGACCACAAGGCGGCGATCGAGAAGGCCCGCGCCGCTGGCGCTCTGGTCGTCTTCATCGCCGACCCGCTCGCGCTTACGTTGACGGATGCGCCGGCCAAGCTCGGTGCCGACATCGCCGTCGGTCCGATGCAGCGCTTCGGCGTGCCGATGGGCTTTGGCGGCCCGCACGCGGCCTATTGCGCCGTCTCCGACAAGCTCACCCGTCTAATGCCCGGCCGCCTCGTCGGCCAGTCGACCGACAGCAAGGGCCGCCCGGGCTATCGCCTGGCGCTGCAGACGCGCGAGCAGCACATCCGCCGCGACAAGGCGACCTCCAATATCTGCACCGCGCAGGCGCTGCTCGCCAACATGGCGACGGCCTATGCGATCTGGCACGGTCCCGCCGGTTTGCAAGCGATCGCGGAGCGCGTCCACACTCTCGCCAACCGCCTTGCGGTGGGGCTGAAGACAGCGGGCGTGGCCGTTCTCGGAGCACATCGCTTCGACACTGTGACGGCGGAAGTGAAGGGCAAGGCAGCGGCAATAGCCGCCGCCGCCGAGAAGACTGGCCGGCTGCTGCGCGTCATCGATGCCGACCACGTCGGCATCGCCTTCGACGAGACCTCGACCGAAGCCGACCTCGAAGCGATCGCGGCGCTATTCGGCGCCAAGCCCGGCACGGTGGCAGCCGGCTCGATGCCCGGTAAGCCGCGCGGCAAGGAGTTCCTCACCCAGCCGGTTTTCCACGAGAACCGCTCCGAGACCGAGATGATGCGCTTCCTGCGGCGGCTGGCCGACAAGGACCTCGCGCTGGACCGCGCCATGATCCCGCTCGGATCCTGCACCATGAAGCTCAACGCCGCCGCCGAGATGATGCCCGTGAGTTGGGTGAATGTCGCCAACCTGCATCCCTACGCGCCGGCCAGCCATTCGGCCGGCTACCGGGCCATGGTCGGCGACCTGGAGGCCTGGCTGTCGGAGATCACCGGTTTCGACGCGGTCAGCCTGCAGCCCAATGCCGGCAGCCAGGGCGAATATGCCGGCCTGCTCGCCATCCGGGCCTATCACCGCGCGCGCGGCGAAGGCCACCGCACCGTGTGCCTTATCCCGTCCTCCGCGCATGGCACCAATCCGGCGAGCGCAGCGATGGCGGGAATGAGCGTCGTGGTCGTGCGCTGCGCAGAGGACGGCAGCATCGACATGGATGACATGCGGGCCAAGGCCAACGAGCATTCCAAGAACCTCGCGGCGCTGATGTTCACCTATCCCTCGACGCATGGCGTCTACGAGGAAGGCGCGCGCCATCTCTGCGCTCTCATCCACGAGCATGGCGGCCAGGTCTATTTCGACGGCGCCAACCTCAACGCCCTGGTCGGCCTCGCCCGCCCCGGCGATATCGGCGCCGACGTCTGCCACATGAACCTGCACAAGACCTTCTGCATCCCGCATGGCGGCGGTGGCCCGGGCGTCGGCCCGATCGGCGTCAGGGCGCATCTGAAGCCCTATCTGCCGGGCCATGTCACGGAAGGTTCGGCGCATGCCGTCGCCGCCGCGCCCTTCGGCAGCGCTTCGATCCTGCCGATCACCTGGATGTATATCCGCATGATGGGCGGCTCCGGGCTGAAGCAGGCCACCGAGACGGCGATCGTTTCGGCCAACTATGTGGCGACGCGGCTCGCGCCGCATTTCCCCCTCCTCTACAAGGGCAGGAGCGATCGCATCGCCCATGAGTGCATTCTCGACACCCGCGTGCTCAAGGAGAGCGCCGGCATCAGCGTCGACGACATCGCCAAGCGCCTCATTGACTACGGCTTCCACGCCCCGACCATGTCGTTTCCGGTTGCCGGCACGCTGATGGTCGAGCCGACGGAATCCGAACCCAAGCGCGAACTCGACCGATTCTGCGAGGCGATGATTGCGATCGCCGGCGAGGCGGCGAAGGTGGCGAAGGGCGAATGGCCGCTCGACGACAACCCGCTGGTCAACGCCCCGCACACTGCCGCCGAGGCATTGGCAGGCGCATGGCCGCATCCATACTCGCGGATGGAAGCAGCCTACCCAGCGGGTGACGTTGATCTGGCAGCAAAATACTGGCCGCCGGTTTCGCGCATCGACAATGTCGCCGGCGACCGCAACCTGGTCTGCTCCTGCCCGCCGCTGTCGGAATATCTCGGCGCCGCAGAGTAGACGGTAGGGCAAGTTAGGCCGAGCGCAGGGCTGGCTCGCTATCGGGCTGGTCCTCCTGGCGTTGGGCGATCACGCGGTTTCGCCCGGCGCGCTTTGCGGCGTAGAGCGCGGCGTCCGCCTCAGCCAGCACCTCGTCCAGGGTCCGGCCATCGGGGGCGCCAAATCCCATGCCGCCGCTGACGCTGCTGCGCAACGGACCACGTTGAGTCGGAACGATTTCGGTGCCGAAAGCGACCCCGATCCTGCTTGCCATATCGTGCGCCTTTTCCGGCGTCATGCGCGATAGGACGAGCGCGAACTCCTCACCGCCTAGCCGGAAGGCATCGACCCCGGCCCTGCCATATTTCTTGATCACCGCCGCGAAGCGGCAAAGCACCTGATCGCCGACGGGATGGCCGAAGACATCGTTTGTGGTCTTGAAATGGTCGAGGTCGAACATCGCGATCGCCATGAACGGACCGAAGCTGCGACCGCCGTAAAGCTCGTTGAGCGCCCTGCGGTTCATCAGGCCGGTCAGCGGATCGGTCATCGTCGCGGCCTTGAGCTCGATCTGCGCCTGCAGATGGTGCAGCGAAAGCGTCAGCGCGCCGAAGCCGGTCATGCAGGCGACCGCGACGACGGAGTTCAACCGCTCCGCCCAGTTGTCTGGCGCGGCGCCTAGGACCCATTGCCCTTGCACCAGCAGCACCAGGCCGCACAGCGCGAAGGATATCCCGCAGGCGCCGCTGAGAAACGAAACGACGAGCAGTATCCGGCGGTCGTGATCGCCCTTCATCCAGAACATCGTTCCGATCGCGCCGAGCAGCGCCGTCACCGTCGAATAGGTGATCAGAAAGCCGACGCCATCGAAGCCGAAATAGGTGACGAGGGCGCAGGCGGCGATCGCTGCCAGCGCCGGCACGATGGCGCGGCGATAATTGCGGATGCCGAGATACTGCATCGCTGACAGACAGATGACGAGGAACCCAAGGCTGAGCAGGACGAGCACCATCTGGCAGAGCCACGGGTTGGCTTCCATGGCATAGCGCCAGAACAGGACGATATGGGCAACGAGCACGAGTATGCCGCAAGCGACCGTAAGCACGAAACGCGCCTGCGGCGCGGTGAGCCAGATCGCGAGCATCGTTACGCTGAGGCATGTGCCCGACAGCGCCGCCGCGAGCAGGAGCGAGCTGAAATCCAACATCTCTGAAGATCTGCCGTTGGGGAGACTCGTTGCTTCCTCAATGTAGGTTGTAGAGGCGTGGCGCAAACCCTTTTCGGCCGGTGTCCGCTGCTCGCTCGACAAAGGGTTTACAAAGCGTCGACATGTCCGCTGAAACTACGGCCCGGTTCCGCGGCGGGACGAGCCGGAAGCGGATCAGCTCTTGTCGAGCAGCGCTAGGTTGGCGTTGACCACGGTCTGGTCGGCGAGACCGGCCTTGGCTTCGAGCAGCAGCGCCCTTGCCTTCTTCTTGTTGCCGCGCAGGAGCTGCGAATAGCCCATATTGTTGACGATCTGCGGCTTGCGCCCGGCGACCCTCAGCAATTGCGCATAGGCGCGGTCGGCGAAGTCGAAGCGGCCGAGCTCGTCATAGGAGGCGGCAAGCCCCATCCAGGCTTCGGCATTGTCTGCCTTGAGCTCCACCGCTTTGCGGAAATGCTGTTCTGCGAGACCGAAATTCGCCTCCCGGAATTGCGCCTTGCCCTCCGTCAGGTCGGCGGCGCTGATATCCTTGGCCGTCGCCTGGATCGCGGTGGTCTTGGTCGTGTCGACGCTGCTGTTCGTCGTGCAGCCGGTGATCATCAAGACGGCCGCCAATACCGCCGCTGCCGTGGAAAGTCTGTGACGCATGCCCTGCCCCGTCGCCCGATTTGCCGGGTCGTTCTTCAGCAAGGACCATACAGGAGAGCGATTAAGCTTCGGTGCCGAAATGCGCCTAAATTTCAGTTGCTTGCAAAGGATGCGTTAACCAGCACCGCCGGCCTCAGTGCGACGTCAGCCTTACGACGATCGGGATGATGGCGACCATCAGCACCACCGGCAGGATGCACACCGTCACCGGGACCGACATCTTGGCCGGCAAGGCATGCGCCTTCTCCTCGGCAAGCGACATGCGCTTGTGGCGCATTTCGTCGGAAAAGACACGCAGCGCTCCCGACAGGCTGGTGCCGAGCTCCTTGGACTGCTGCAGGAGCGTCGCGAAGGAGCGCACCTCGTCGAGGCTGAGGCGATCGGCGAGCGCTTTCAGCGCATCGTCGAGGCTGCGGCCGGCCCTCAGCTCCAGCGACACAAGCTGCAGGTTTTGGCTGAGCGACGGATAGGTCCTGGCGAGTTCCTTCGAGACCCGCTCGATGCCGGCCTCCATGCTCATGCCCGCGTCGGAGCAGACGATCATCAAATCCATGAAGTCGGGAAAGCCATTGCGGTATTCGCGCATCTTTTCCCGCACCTTCTGCGTCAGCACCAGGCCGGGCAGGAAATAGCCGGCCGCTCCCGACAGGATGATGAAGGTCCAGCGGCTGGTCACGGTCGATTCGGCGCTGGCCGCCCAATGGTTGACCAGGAACGCCCCAAGCGCCATTCCGACCAGCGCGGCAAAACGGATCAGGAAGAACGTACCGACGGCGCGCGGCTCCATGTAACCGGCCTGGATGAGCTTCATGCGCAGTCGCGCGACATTCTCCGGATCGCTCTTGGCATAGAATTCCTGCGCCCGCCTCACCGCCTTCTCGCGCACGGCGTTCGCGTTCTTCCTGGGTGCCGGCTCGGGCTGCTCGATCGGCTGCGCCGCCTCGACCTTCAGCCGGCGCTTGACCTCGTTGCGGTCGCCCTGCGCGACGACCAGCGGCCAGGCCACCGCGCCGCCGCCCATCACCAGCAGCAGCACAGCCACCGGCATCAGCGATGTCGGCGCTAGCGAGGCAAGGAAGCGGATGACCTCGTCCATTTCAGAACCTGAAATTCGACATCTTGAACATGATGGCATTGCCGAGCAGGAGCCACAGGATCGAGCCGCCCAGCATGTACCAGGTCTTCGGTATCCCCCACACCTCGCGATAGAATTGCGGCATCAGCACCATGATGGCGGTGAACAGAAGCACCGGCACGGCGGTCAGGATATAGGCCGACATGCGGCCTTCGGTCGAAATGGCGCGCACCTTGCGCCGCAGCTTGCCGCGCTCGCGGATGGTCGACGACAGGCCGTCGAGGATCTCGCGCAGATTGCCGCCGGAGCTGCTCTGGATCGAGACTGCGGTGACGAACAGCGGCAGGTCCTCATGGCCGACGCGATCGAACAGGTTGTTGAGCGCTGAAACCAGGTCCGAGCCATAAGTCACTTCGTCGGCCACGACGCCGAACTCGGTGCCGATCGGATCGGCCATCTCGCGCGCCACCATCGCGATCGCCACCGGCACCGGGTGGCCGGCCTTGAGGCCGCGCGTGATCAGCTCCAGCGCTTCCGGCAATTGCATGCCGAAGCGCTTAAGCCGGCGCTTGCGCAGAAAACGCATCGCCATAACCGGCAAGACCGGCACCAGCACAGGAAGCAGGACCAGCCCGAACAGCAAAGGCAGGCCGTACCAGACGGCGAAAAGCGCCAGAGTGAACGCTGTCCCCGACGTGATCGTGAGGAATTTGGGCATCGGCATGATCATGCCGGACTGCGTGCGCAAGGCGCGAAAGCGATCGAAAGAAAGGAGGGGCGTGCCCTCTTCCATGCCGCGCTCCTTGCGCAGCTGGATCAGCACCTGCTCCTGGCTGATCTTGTTCTCCGCCAGCTTCATGCGGCGATTGATCGCCGTGCGCTTGTCGCTGCGGCCGGCATAGAGCAGGTAGCAGCCTTCGGCGATCATGATGCCGGTGAGCGCCGCCGCCGCGTAGACGGCATAGATCGGGCTGAATCCCTCGAGCACCGGCTACTCCTGCGGCCGGCCGGGTTCGAAATACTTGCCCGGAAATTCGATGCCCATGTTGCGCAGGTCCTCGAGGAAGCGCGGTCGGATGCCCGTTGCCTCGAAATGGCCGACGATCTTGCCGTCCGCCTCCATGCCGGTGCGCACGAAGCGGAAGATCTCCTGCATCTGGATGACGTCGCCTTCCATGCCCGTCACCTCGGCGACGCTGGTCACCTTGCGCTTGCCGTCGGACAGGCGTGTCAGCTGCACGATGATGTCGATGGCGCTCGCGATCTGGCTGCGGATCGACTGCACCGTCATCGGCATTCCGGTCATGCCGAGCATTTGTTCGAGGCGCGATATTGCGTCGCGCGGCGTGTTGGCGTGGATGGTCGCCATCGACCCTTCATGGCCGGTGTTCATAGCCTGCAGCATGTCGAAGGCTTCCTCGCCACGGCACTCGCCAAGGATGACGCGGTCGGGCCGCATGCGCAGCGCGTTCTTGACCAGATCGCGCTGCTTCAGCTCGCCATGACCCTCGATGTTTGCCGGGCGCGTTTCCATGCGCGCGACATGCGGCTGCTGCAGCTGCAACTCGGCGGCGTCCTCGATGGTGATCAGGCGCTCGTCCTCGGGAATGAAGGCCGACAAGGCATTGAGCATCGTCGTCTTGCCGGTGCCGGTGCCGCCGGAGATGATCGTCGTCTTGCGCGCATGCACGGCCGCCGCCAGCACCTCGGCCATGTTCTGGGTGATGGCGCCGAACTCGACCAGTTTGTGCAGACCGAGCTTGTTCTTGGAGAATTTGCGGATCGACACCAGCGGCCCGTCGACGCCGACCGGCCTGATCGCGGCGTTGAAACGCGAGCCGTCGAGCATGCGGGCGTCGACCATCGGCTGCGATTCATCGACGCGGCGGCCGACGGCCGCGACGATTTTATTAATGATCCGAAGCAGATGCGCCTCGTCCTTGAACGGGATATGGACCTGCTGCAGCTTGCCTCGCTTTTCGACGAAGCAGTTCTGATGGCCGTTGATCAGGATATCGTTGATCTCCGGATCCTTGAGCAGCGGCTCCAGCGGGCCGAGACCCACCATCTCGTCGACGATGTCGTCCACCAGCGCGTCCAACTCGGCGGTGTTGATCGCCATTCGCTCCTGACGGGTCTTTTCCGAGACGAATTCATGCACCTGGCGGCGCATTTCGTCCTTGGGCAGCCGCTCCAGAGCGACGAGGTTGATTTCTTCGAGCAGCATGCGGTGGATGCGCACGCGCGCGTCGAGCACCTTGTTGGCGCTCTTTGCGGGTGCTGCTTCCAGCTTCGGCGGCGCCGGCTTGCGGGTCGTCGGAATGACCACGGCGTGATGCGCAACGGGCGCGGGTTCGGGCGCCCGCAGCGGACGGACATCGCGATTCTGCAGGTTGGAGAAGCGACTGCTCATCCTGCTTTCCTCTTCAAGAGGCCCTTGCCGAGGCCGAACAGCGACTTCGATTTTGCCGTCGTCGCCACGGCCTCCTCGGGCAGGATGATTTTCTTCAGGTCATTGACGACATTGGCGTTCGGATCGATGTCGTGCAGCGGCACGCCGCGGTCGACGGCCTCGCGCACCAGCCGGTAGTTGTTGGAGATGCCGCCGACGAAGTGCTCGCCGAGGATATCCTGGACGTCGGCCTGCTTGATGCCGCTGTCGAACATCTTCTGCTCGAAACGGTTGACGATGACGTTGGGCTTCACTTCCTTGCCAGCCGTCTCGTAGATGGCCTGGATGAGACGCTGAGTGTGGCGCAGGCAAGGCACCGTCATCTCGGCCACGATATAGAGCTTGTTGGAGCCGAGCAGCACCGTCTCGGTCCACGGGAACCAAGTGCGCGGCATGTCGATGACGACATTGTCGAAATAGGCCGAGACGAGGTCGAGCATGCGCACCACGACATCGGTCTTGAACGAGCGCATTTCCGAAGGGCGCGTCGGCGCTGCCAGCACGCAGAGCCCGCTTGCATGCTTGGACAGCATGACGTCCAGCAGCTGCCGGTCGAGACGTTCGGGCTGGTTCTCGATTTCGGTGATGTCGAAGCGCGGCTCGAGGTCGAGATATTCGGCGCAGGCGCCCTGCTGGAAATTGAGGTCGACCACGCAGGTCGAGGCGCCGCGCGTCACCGAATGATGCAGCTGGAAGGCGGTCTGCAGGGCAAGCGTGGTGGTGCCGACACCGCCGGCGGCCGGCATGAAGGTGTAGATTTGCGATTCAGTGTTTTCCTCCCGCCCCGGCCCTTGAAGCGCGCGAATGACGGAACGCACCAGATCGGCGGTGGTGATCGGCTTTACCAGGAAGTCGGCGACTTGGAGCTGCACCAGGATGCGCACCGCCGCCGCATTGAATTCCTGCGTGACGACGACCACCGGGACGCGGCCTTCGATCCTGCGCATGATGCGCTGCAGCGACTCGATCTCTTCGAGCTTGGCCGCGTCCATGTCGACAATGACGGCGCCGAAATCGGTCTCCTGGACCTCGCCGCGCAGTTCGTTGACGCTTTTCTCGACCGTCAAAAGCTCGATGACCTCGGATGCAGCGAAAGCCGTCCGCGTATCCTGCGAAAACGCCCGATCGGTCGAAACGAGCAGGATCTTCTTGGTCTTGGTGCCCGATGCCATGGTCGTCAGCCCATCAGTCTGCTGTCGTTGATACCGATGTCGTTGAAGCCGGCGCCGCGCCGGCCTTCGCGCCCGCGGCATTGGCCGTGGAGCTCGTGCTCGGAGCCGGCACCAGGAGCCTGGTGTTCTGGACGCCGTACTGCCAGGGGTCGACCATCTGCATGGCTGTGTTGGACGCCTGGGCGTTGCCGGCGGCCGGAGACACGCCTTCGGTGCGCACATAGTCGTCGCTGGTGCAGCCGGAGAGCGCGCCGGCGAGCAGCAGAGCGATGCAAGGAGCCAGACGCATGGCTTCAGTCCTTCGGCAGATCGAGGAAATGGCCTGACGTGGTCGCCGTCACCGGACGGGCCCCGCTGCCGTCGGCCAGTGCCAAGGGGCGCTTGGGAGCGGAAGCGTCGACTTCCTCGGTGTTGTTCAGGAAGTAGTCGGCATTGCTTGGCGGCCGCGTTCCGTCGGTGGGCTCGACCATCTTCTTCGACGGGTCAACCGGTTTGACCAGGTAGGGCGTGACGATGATCACCAGATCGGTCTCGCGCCGCTGATAGGATTTCGAGGAGAACAGCGGACCGAGAACCGGCAGCTTGCCGAGCCCCGGCAGGCGCGAGGTGGTGATGTCGTTCTGCGACTGCAGAAGGCCCGCGATCATGAAGCTCTGGCCGTTTTTCAAGTCGACCGACGTCTTGGCGCGACGCACGATGAAGGCAGGAATGGAAATGCCGCTGCTGACTTCGATCGACGCGGAGGGATCGATCGACGAAACTTCGGGCGCGATATCGAGGCTGACCAGTCCACCCTTGAGCACGGTCGGCGTGAAATCAAGACCGACGCCGTATTTCTTATAGCTGACGCTGATCTTGCCGTTGTCCTCGGACACCGGGATCGGGAACTCGCCGCCGGCAAGGAAGCTCGCGGTCTGGCCCGAGCGGGCGATCAGGTTGGGCTCGGCCAGCCGCCGGGCGAGACCGCGCTCTTCCAGCGCCTTGATGGCGATGTCGATCGAAACCCCCTTGGAAAGCAACCGGCCGATGATCTCGCCGGTCCCGGCGGTCGGTACCGTGCCCGGGTCGATGATGACGTCGCGACCGCCGACGCCGAAGGCAAAGTTGGCCCCGTATTTGGCGCCGAGATCCTGTCCCGCCTGCCGGTTGATCTCGACGAAACGGACATTGAGCTGAACCTGCTGCGAGGACGAGATGTTGACCGAGTTGATCACTTCCTCATTGCCGGAGAAGCGCGACGCGATCTTGCTCGCCTTGTCGGCCGCGACCGCGTCTTCCGCCTCGCCCGAAAGCACCACGCGGCCGTTGGCCGAACCGACCTTGATCTTGGCATCCGGCACGCTGGCGCGGATGGTGTTGGCCAGTTGGTCGGTGTCCAGCGTCACCTCGATGTCGATGGTGCCGACGAGCTGCTTGTTCTGATCGAACAGCGCGATGCCGGTGGTGCCGAGATTGTTGCCCAGTACATAGAAGGACTTGTCGGTCAGCGGATTGACGTTGGCGATCTCCGGATCGCCGATGACGATTTGATAGAAGGCCGCGTTCGTCATGATCGTCTTGGGCTTGCCCTTGGCGACTTTGATCGAGGCGTTCTTGGTCGCCGAGACGTATACGACGTCGTTGTTTGCCTGGGCCGGCGCTCCAAAGGCCAGCATTCCGGCGGCTGCCAGAAAGGCGCCCGCCACCATAGCACGCAGAAGGCGCCGCCCTCTCGTCGTCCGTTCTTTGTTCAACACAGGCATTGTCCCGTTCCCGGCCGGTCCCCACCGGCTATTGTTCTTGTTCCTTGGAAGGAACGACGTCTCCGTCGGCGGGCTTGGATGGAACCTTGTATTCCTCCACCTTCGTGCCACGGGACACGATCACCGTCTTGAATTTTGGCTCCTCCGGCTCCTTCGCCACCGCCTTGACCAGCGAGGCGGCGCTTGCCTCGGCGCTCGTGGCAACCGAACCGCCGAAGGAAGAGATGGTGGTAAGCCCGTTGCCGCTGGCGCTGGCATCGGCGGCGGACCGCAAAGACAGCGACAAGGAGCCGACGGTGCGGGCGAGCGCTACCTTCTGCGCCCCTTCGTTGGTGACCTCGAGGGTCACGGAATTGGCGACCTGCGGCTCGGTCTTGCGCTCGTCCGCGCCCTGCCCGACCGAAAGCACCTTGGCGTCGGACACGACGATTTCGGACGTGACCGTCGAGCCGGCTGCCCCTTGCGCGTTCTTGGACACTTCCTGGATTTCGCCGGCATCGCGCGTCAGCACGACGTCGACCCGGTCGCCCGGCGTGATGAAGCCGCCGACGCCGGCGATCTCGTCGGTGCGGATGGTGACGGCCCGCATGCCCGGCGACAGCATGTTGGAAAGTGTGGCGCGGCCATTCGGTCCCGACAGCTTGGCGAGCAGCACCGGCTCGTTGACCTCGATCGGCGACAGCACGACGCGGCTGCCTTCGGCCAGCAGCTTGTCGACGGTCGGGAAGGCGCCTTGCGGCAGAGAATCCTGCGGCCACGGAATTTCGGTGAGTTGCGACCGGTCAAGCTGCATGCCGTAGCGCAGCGGCGCATTCGCCACGACGATGGTCTTGAACTCGACTTTGGCCTCGTGCGGCACCACGATCGATGCCGTCTTCTGCTCGGACTGGGCCCTCGCCTGGCTTTTGACCCAGAAGTCCGCGGCAAAGATCGAGATCGCGCCGAAAACGGCTGCGATGCCGATCATGGTTATGGCCCTGCCCTTCACAACGAAACCCCTGACGCCCCGTGGTCTTTTGTCGTTGAGGCTCACGCTAGGCGTTAATGTTAAAGAATCAGGAATCCGAAGGGGTGGAGCCCGCCCTATTTCCAGCGGCTTGGTTATCGAATGGTTTTGGAATAAGAGACAGTTTGATCCCTGAACGGAACAGGAACTCGTTCGCCCGCCAAAAGCGTGGCAGTATCGAGGAGTGATTCGCAGTACCGGACTTAATGGCTAGCATGGACGACACCAGCGATCTTTTCGGCAACCCGGAAAAGCAGCCCCAGCAAGTACGCGCGTCCTCGCGGCCGGCCGATCCGCTGGTGCAGGCCGCAAAGCGCTCGGCCGCCGCCCGCGACGGCAGCGAGAGCTACAGCGCCGCCGACATCGAGGTGCTTGAGGGGCTGGAGCCGGTGCGCCGCCGCCCAGGCA
>NZ_RZST01000529.1:0-2637 GCF_003997575.1 Mesorhizobium sp. M1A.F.Ca.IN.022.07.1.1 | reverse complement strand
ACCAGGAACAGCCGGCCGCGCCGCGTCTTCCACTTTTCCGAACGCCAGCGCTGCCCGGCGGCCTGGCTGTTCCAGCGCTGCACCGGCAGCACATAGCCTGACGGCTTGGTCAGGCCGCGCTCGAACACACGTGCCATGCGGCTGCGCTCTTCCGGATCCTCCAGCTTCGAGTTGGACGGTTCGACATTATCCGGCAGCTTGCCTTCCTTGAGCAGCCATTCGGCCGGATCCTCATAGGCCTCGCCGACCATCGCCTTGTCGATGCCGAGCTCGGCGGCGATCGCCGTGAGCAAGCTTGCGGCCTGCTCAGGCCCGACAGAGACGGTGCTCGTTTCGCGCGCGATCAGCGACGGGTCGCGCCAGACCGGCTCGCCATCGGTGCGCCAAAAGAGCGAGAAGGTCCAGCGCGGCAGGCTCTCGCCCGGATACCACTTGCCTTGCCCGTAGTGGAGGAAACCGCCCGGCGCGAAGCGCTCGCGCAGCCGGCGGATCAGCTGATCCGCCTTGTCGCGCTTGGTCGGCCCGACGGCCGCCGTATTCCATTCGGCAGCCTCGAAATCATCGATCGACACGAAGGTCGGCTCGCCGCCCATGGTGAGCCGCACATCCTGTTCCCGCAAAACCGCGTCGACCTTGTTGCCCAAGGCGTCGAGCGCCTCCCAGCTTTCATCCGAGAACGGCTTGGTGATGCGCGGATGCTCGGCGATGCGATCGACGCGCATGTCGAAGTCGAAATCGACATTGGCGAAGCTCGCCATGCCGGAGATCGGCGCGGCATTGCGGAAATGCGGCGTCGCCGCCAGCGGCACATGGCTTTCGCCGGTGAGCAAACCGGAAGTCGGGTCGAAGCCGATCCAGCCGGCGCCCGGAATATAGACTTCGCACCAGGCGTGCAGGTCGGTGAAATCGACCGAGGTTCCAGGCGGTCCGTCCAACGAGACGAGGTCCGGCTTCAACTGGATCAGGTAACCGGAGACAAAACGCGCTGCGATGCCGAGGTTGCGCAGGATCTGCACCAGCAGCCAGCTCGAATCTCGGCACGAGCCTTTGCCGGCGGCCAGCGTCTCCTCCGGCGAATAGACGCCGGTCTCCATGCGCACGATATAAGCGATTTCGCGCTGCAGCCGCGCGTTGAGGCCGACCAGGAAGTTGACCGTGTTTGTCGGACTGCGGTCGATGGTTTTCAGGAAGGCCGACAGCAACGGGCCGGCCGGCTCGGGCGTGCGGTATATAGCGAGGTCTTGCCTGATCTCTTCCGGGTACTCGAACGGGAAATTCTCGGCTGATTCCTCGACGAAGAAATCGAACGGATTATAGACCGTCATATCTACGACGAGATCGACTTGGATCTTCAGTTCCGTCACCGGCTCCGGGAAGACGAAGCGGGCGAGGAAGTTGCCGTACGGGTCCTGCTGCAGGTTGACGAAATGGTTCTTCGGCTCGACCTTCAGCGAATGGCTGAGCACCTTGGTGCGCGAATGCGGCGCCGGCTGCAGCCTGATCACCTGAGGGCCGAGAACGACCGGCCGGTCGTATTTGTAATGGGTCAGGTGGTGGACGGCTGCCAGAATTGCCATGGTGCCCCGGGGAACGGCGTTTCAATCGCCGAACCCTGACATAAGTGCTGGGCATTCTCCAAGCAGAGATGTTGCGCTGCACCTAATTTAAGCAGCGTTGCCGGCTTAGAAAAACGCCTGAAGCCCCGTCTGCGCCCTACCCAGTATCAGCGCATGCACGTCATGCGTGCCCTCATAGGTGTTGACCGTCTCCAGGTTCTGGGCATGGCGCATCACGTGATAGCCGATCTGGATGCCGTTGCCACCATGCATGTCGCGAGCCTGGCGGGCGATGTCGAGCGCCTTGCCGCAATTGTTGCGCTTGACGATCGAAATCATCTCCGGCGCCATCTTGCCTTCGTCCATCAGCCGGCCGACGCGCAGCGAACCCTGCAGGCCGAGCGCGATCTCGGTCTGCATGTCGGCGAGCTTCTTCTGGAAGAGCTGTGTGCCGGCGAGCGGCTTGCCGAACTGCTTGCGGTCGAGGCCGTACTGCCGCGCGCGGTGCCAGCAATCCTCGGCCGCGCCCATGGCGCCCCACGAGATGCCGTAGCGCGCGCGATTGAGACAGCCGAAGGGTCCCTTCAGGCCCGAGACATTGGGCAGCAGCGCCTCCTCGCCGACCTCGACGCCTTCCATCACTACCTCGCCGGTGATTGAGGCTCGCAGCGAAAGCTTGCCGCCGATCTTCGGCGCCGACAGCCCCTTCAGGCCCTTTTCCAGCACGAAGCCGCGGATCTGGTTGTCATGCGCGGCCGACTTTGCCCAGACGACGAAGACGTCGGCGATCGGCGCGTTGGAAATCCACATCTTGGAGCCGGAAAGCCTGTAGCCGTTCGCCGTCTTCTCGGCCCGTGTCTTCATGCCGCCCGGATCGGAGCCGGCATCCGGCTCGGTGAGGCCGAAGCAGCCGATCCATTCGCCGGAGGCGAGCTTCGGCAGGTACTTCTTGCGCTGCTCTTCCGAGCCGTAGGCATGGATCGGATACATGACCAGCGACGACTGCACGCTCATCATCGAGCGGTAGCCGGAATCGATGCGTTCGACTTCGCGCGCCACCAGCCCGTAGGTGACGTAGTTG
>NZ_RZST01000528.1:0-2654 GCF_003997575.1 Mesorhizobium sp. M1A.F.Ca.IN.022.07.1.1 | reverse complement strand
CTCGCCGATCTCGTTGAGACGCGCTTCGATCGTCTGGTCGAACAGCTTGTCGAGAATGGCCGGACGGCGGCGGGCCGTATCACGCAGGAACGGCGACAGGTCGAAGATGGCGGCGAGCAATTCCTGCAGTGCTCCCTGGCCGGCGAGGAACGCGGCCAGACGCGGATGGCCGTCTTGCTCGGCCGCGTCAGCGATCTCGGACAATTCCCTCCGGGCATGGTCGCCGCCGAGCGGGCGAAGCGCCAGCGTCGGTCGGAGTTGCCATTCCGTATCGATCTTCTTTTTTGCCATCCTTGCCGCCATCAATGCGTCTCCCGGGCCGGGAAACTCATGACTACGGACAATCCGGGATTGGCGGGCAGAAGATCAAGCCTGCCGTTGTGGAAAGTCATGATCGCCTTGGCGAGGCTAAGGCCCAGGCCCGAGCCCGGCTGCGAACGGCTCTTCTCCAGCCGCACGAAACGCTCGGTGACCCTGGCGCGGTCGGCATCGTCGGGAATGCCAAGGCCATTGTCGGAAACGGCGAGCTTGACCTCGCCGCCGATGCGCTCCAGCGTGACCCGCACCTTCGGGCTCTCGGCGGCGCCGGTCGAGTATTTGATGGCGTTGTCGACGATGTTCGACAGCGCCTGGCCGATCAGCTCGCGATTGCCGTTGATGGTCACCGCTTCCGGCACCGCGGTTTCCAGCACGACGCCCGCCTCTTCCGCCACCGGCTCGTAGAGCTCGACGACATCGCTCACCGTGGCGGCGAGGTCGACCGGGCCGGTTGTCTCGGAGGAATAGCCGGCCTCCAGCCGCGAGATCATCAGGATGGCGTTGAAGGTCTTGATGAGCTGGTCGGACTCGGCGATCGTTCCCTCCAGCGCCTGACGGTAGTCCGTCGTCTTGCGCTTGCCGGCAAGGGTGGCTTCGGCGCGGTTGCGCAGCCTGGTCAGCGGCGTCTTCAGATCGTGAGCGATGTTGTCGGAGACCTGCTTCAGCCCCTCGTTCAGCATGGCGATACGGGCAAGCATCGTGTTGAGGTTTTCGGACAGGCGGTCGAATTCGTCACCGGCGCCGGTCACCGGCAGCCGTCCGCTAAGGTCGCCGCCCATGATGCGGCGACTTGCGTCGGAGACGCTGTCGATGCGTTTCAGCGCGGCGCGCCCGACGAAGAACCAGATCAAGAGGCCGCCGAGCCCCATCATGCCTAGCGCCAGCATCAGCGCGCGGCGGATGACGGCCCGGAAGCGCTCGGGCTCGCCAAGATCGCGGCCGACCAGCAAGATCATCTGATTGGGCAGTCGCAGCACCAGCGCGATAGCGTTGTGGCCTTCTTCGCCTTCCGACCGAGCGCTGCTGTCGCCCGGGGACGGCGCGCTCTGATCGGTGCCACCACCACGCAACCGGTCGAGTTCGCCCTCACCGAAGCGATGGTACGAAAAGGGCTCCGTCGTCCAGCCCTCGGTTTCGATGATTCCCGGCTCCAGGCTCTGCACATTGCCGGTCAGGATCTGGCCGTTGGCGTCGGCGATCAGATAGAGGTTGGCGCCAGGCTGGCGCGAGCGGGCTTCAACCACGCGCACCAGCAACGGCAGGCCGCCATTTTTGTATGCGCGAGCCAAGCCGAGGATCTCGTCATTGATCGTGTCCTGGGTCTGCGCCGTCAGCATGCGCGCCGAGAGCGACGTCATGTAAAAGACGAGCAGCACGGCGCAGAGAGCGAAAAGCAGAAGGTAAAGCGCCGAGAGCCGGGCCGCCGTCGTCTTCATGATGGCCGGCAGGGAAAGAGCCATGTGCGCCTAGATCAGGATGACGATTGGCTGCACGGTAACCCCTTGTTGCAGCATCTTTTCCGAAACGTTCCCTGACTTTCGGTTTGGGATCATGCTCTAGCCGCCTTTCAGCATGTAGCCCGCGCCGCGGATGGTGTGCAGGATCGGTTTGTCGAAACCCTTTTCGATCTTGCCGCGCAGGCGCGAGACATGAACGTCGATGACGTTGGTCTGCGGATCGAAATGATAGTCCCAGACATTTTCCAGCAGCATGGTGCGCGTCACCACCTGGCCGGCGTGGCGCATCAGATATTCCAGCAGGCGGAACTCGCGCGGCTGCAGCGTGATCTCGCGGCCGGCGCGCTTGACCGAATGCGACAGACGGTCGAGCTCGAGATCGCCGACGCGGTAGACGGTCTCGGTTTCCCGGGCGCCGGCGCGACGGTTCAACACCTCGACCCGGGCAAGCAATTCGGAAAAAGCGTAGGGTTTGGTGAGATAATCGTCGCCGCCGGCGCGCAGCCCGGTAACGCGGTCGTCGACCTCGCCCAGCGCCGACAGGATCAGCACCGGCGTGGTGTTGCCGCGCGAGCGGAGCGCTGCGATCACCGACAGCCCGTCGCGGCGCGGCATCATGCGGTCGACCACCATCACGTCATAGTCGCCGGCGTCGGCAAGCGCGAAGCCGGTCTCGCCGTCCCCGGCGACATGGGCGGTGTGGCCCGCCTCGGCGAAGGCTTTCTGCAGGTAGTCCGCAGCCTCGCGGTCGTCTTCCATGACGAGAATCTTCATGGAGCCGTTATACGCGATTTCACTGGAAGGTTGAGGGGCAGCCATGACTCAGCGCCTTTGCGTTCGCCAGCCGCATGTCGTGATCCCAGACCGGTACCCACTTGC
>NZ_RZST01000527.1:0-2666 GCF_003997575.1 Mesorhizobium sp. M1A.F.Ca.IN.022.07.1.1 | reverse complement strand
AGACAGGATCAGGCTTTCCATCTGTGCGGGCGTCGTGGCGCTGGCAATCGGCGCGGTGATGCCCGGCCGCGCCATGATCCAGGCGAGCGCCACTTCGGCCTGCTTGGCCGAATGGCGGCCGGCCGCGGCATCGAGCGCGGAGAGAATGCGCATGCCGCGTTCGTTGAGATACTCGGCCACGTCTTCGCCACGCTCGCTCCGGCCAAGGTCGGCCTTGCTGCGGTATTTGCCGCTGAGGAACCCCTTGGCCAGGCCGAAATAGGTGATGACGCCGAGGCCTTCCGCCTTGCACAGGTCGAGCAGCGGGCCGTCCAGCGAAGAGCGATCGTACAGATTGTATTCGGGCTGCAGAACCTCGTAACGCGGCAGGCCCCGCAGGCTGGCGACATCCAGGGCCGCGCGCAATTGCCCCGCATCGAGATTGGAGCAGCCCGGATAGCGGATCTTGCCCTTCTCGAGCAGGCGCTGATAGGCGCCGAGCGTTTCCTCGTAAGGCGTGGCCGGGTCCGGCCAGTGCGACAGATAGAGATCGATGACGTCGGTCTGCAGCCGCTTGAGCGATTGGTCGACCGCCTTTTCGATATAGGCTGCGGAGAGGTCCCGCCTGCCCTGTCCCATGTCGGAGCCGACCTTGGTGATGACGACGATGCTGTCCCGGTTGCCGCGGCTCTTCATCCAGTTACCGATGATGGTTTCGGATTCGCCGCCTTTGTTGCCCGGCGCCCAGCGCGAATAGGCGTCCGCCGTGTCGACTGCGTTGAAGCCGGCCTCGGCAAAGCGGTCGAGCAGGTCGAACGAGGTCTTCTCGTCGGCGGTCCAGCCGAAGACGTTGCCTCCAAGGACCAGCGGCGCGATGGAAAGGTCGGTGCGACCGAGACGGCGTTTCTGCAAGACTGATCTCCGTGATGCTGGGAAGGGCCTGGGTGCCCAGAGGATGGATTGCGGCTAAGCTAGGTCGTGCCTTGCCGAGGTCAAAGGCATGGTTTTGCTTTTTGATCGGGCCAGATCTTCACGAAGGCGCGACCTGCCGCCCCACCTCTTCCAGCCAGTGGTCGCGGATGCCGAGCGCCCTCAGATGCTCCACCGTGCTCAGGACATAGTCTTCGTTCCTGCCCGATTGGCCCACGGCGCCGCGCACGACTTTTGCCGCATGCTCGGCGTCGAGCCCGCCGGCATATTGCTCATGCGCGCGGTCGACGATGTAGGCGACCGCTTCGACCGTTCCGCCTTGTCCCGCCCCATCCAGCCGGACATCGAGAGTGCGTTCGAGATAGACGCTGGTCACCAGCTCGCGCTCGCGCAGATAGGAAAGCACTTCGTCACGCAAATCGCCGGGCACGCGGAAGGCGAGCCCGACGCAGGAGCCGCCGCGGTCGAGGCCGAGCACCAGGCCCGGCCGCTCACGCGTACCGCGATGGACGAAGGAATAGACGCAAAGCGACCGGCGGAAGCCGTAAAGACGGGCGCGCCGCGTCTCGACATGTGCGAAACCGGGCCGCCAGATCAGCGACCCGTAGCCAAAAACCCAAAAATCGCCCATATCGCCAAGCCTGATTGCATTCGAGTGACGACACCACACCGGTAAGGTGCTTCTTCTGTCCCCGCTTGTCGTGCGTAAGAACAACCACCCGCTCGCCGCATGAGGGGTTAACGAGAGCCGCAGCATGACGTCAAGTGACGAGCGATCGCGCAAACCTCGCCGCCGGCTGTTCTGGCTTGCGGCGTTCATCTTGGTGCTGTTTGCGCTCTACAGCGGCGGATGGTTCTATCTCGCCGGCAAGGTCAAGACCGAGGCCGAGCGGGCCGTGGCCGAGCTTGGAGGCAAGGGCATCAAGGCCGACTGCGCCAATCTCACGGTCAGCGGTTATCCACTGGACTTCACGGTCGCCTGCGACAGCCTGGCCTATCAGGACGATGCCAGGAATGTAGCGGCCTCGACCGGCGATATGAACGTCGTCGCTCGCATCACCCAGCCTCTGTCGCCCGTGGCGAACCTGCGCGGGCCGTTGCGGACTGTGGCGCCGGGCATGCCGCCGCTTTGGCTCGACTGGGACAAGCTGCACGCCACGGTCAAGCTGTCATGGCCGCTTCCGCGCCGCATTTCGCTTCAGGCGGAAGGCTTGTCTGGACAGACCGATCCGGCCGACGACACCGATCCCGTGCAGCTGTTCAGCGCCGGCCAGGCGGCCGGCCAGCTGCAGCCGAACGGCCAGGACCTCGTCTATACCGGCAGCTTTGGCGACCTGAAGATCGACGCGGAAGCTGTCGGCGGACGCGTGCTGCCGGAACTCGACGGCGCCGGCGAAGCGACAGTGAAGAACGGCGTCGCGATGATTAAGGCGCCGCCGAAAAGCCTGCGCGGCCAGTCGGTCGAGATTGCCAGCCTCGACGTGTCATCAGGCACGGCGCGCGTAACTGTGTCCGGGCCGATCTCGATCGACGCCGACGGCCTGATCGATGCAAATCTGTCGATCAAGCTAAAGGACCCGAAGGCCGTGGCGGCGATCCTCGCCGGCGCCATTCCCGAGCACAAGAGCGAGATCGAGCAGGGTTTTGCCGGCATTGCCATGCTCGGCAAGCAACCATCCATGCCGCTCAAGATCGTGAAGGGTAAAGCTTCGCTTGGCTTCATCCCGCTCGGCAAGATCAAGCCGGTCGATTGAGAC
>NZ_RZST01000526.1:0-2698 GCF_003997575.1 Mesorhizobium sp. M1A.F.Ca.IN.022.07.1.1 | reverse complement strand
GCGGATTCCATCCGCTGTTCCGCGACGTGCCATCCTCGGTCGAGTTCAACAAGCTGCGCAAGCGGCTGCTGCGGCTCACGCGCCAGGCGATCGAAGACTTCGCCATGGTGAAACCCGGCGAGCGCTGGCTGGTGGCGCTCTCCGGCGGCAAGGATTCTTATGGCCTGCTTGCCTTGCTGCTCGATCTCAAATGGCGCGGGCTGCTGCCGGTCGAGCTGCTTGCCTGCAATCTCGACCAAGGTCAGCCGAATTTCCCGAAGCACATCCTGCCGGACTATCTCGGCGCCAACGGCATTGCGCATCGCATCGAGTACCAGGACACCTATTCGGTGGTCACCGACAAGCTGCCCGAAGGCAGCACCTATTGCTCGCTCTGCTCGCGGCTGAGGCGCGGCCATCTCTATCGCCTCGCGCGTGAGGAGGGTTGCACCGCGCTGGTGCTAGGCCACCACCGTGAGGACATCCTCGAAACCTTCTTCATGAACCTCTTCCATGGCGGGCGTCTCGCCGCCATGCCGCCGAAGCTTCTTAATGACGAGGGCGACGTCATGGTTCTGCGCCCGCTCGCCTATTGCGCCGAGGCCGATCTCGAGAAATTTGCCACTGCAATGAAATTCCCGATCATCCCGTGCGATCTCTGCGGCAGCCAGGAAGGGCTGCAGCGCAACGCCATGAAGGCGATGCTCGACGATATCGAGAAGCGCATGCCTGGCCGCAAGGACACGATGATCCGCGCGATGACCAATGTGCGGCCCTCGCATCTGCTCGACCGAAAACTGTTCGACTTCGCCGCGCTCGATGCGCGCCTTACCATGGGAAAAGACATTTCCAATGACGTTTGACATGCAAGCGATCGACTGGCTGGCCGAGCTTCTAGCCGACGCAGCCAAGGCCGAAATCATGCCGCGCTTCCGCCGATTGGGCGAGGGCGACGTTCGCCAGAAGACTTCGGCCGCCGATCTGGTGACGGAGGCGGACGTCAACGCCGAAAGGCTGATCACTGCCAGGCTGCGCGAGCGTTACCCTTCAGCGATGATCCTCGGCGAGGAGGCCTGTTCCGACAATCCGGCCTTGCTCAAAGGGCTCGGCGATGCCGAACTCGCCTTCGTCATCGATCCGGTCGACGGCACCTTCAACTTCGCCTCCGGCGTGCCGCTGTTCGGCGTCATGCTGGGCGTCGTGGTCAACGGCGAGACGGTTGCCGGCATCATCCACGATCCGGTCGGCAACGACTGGCTGATCGGCGCCAAGGGGGCGGGCAGCCATATCCGCCACGCACATGGCGCGCTGGAGAGGGTGCGGGTCGCCGAGCCGGTGCCGATCGCCGAGATGACCGGCGCGATCTCGTGGCAGTATCTGAAGGAACCGGAGCGCTCGCGGCTCGCCCGCAACCACACAAAGGCGCTGTCGCAGTTCGGCTATCGTTGCGCCGCGCACGAATACCGGCTGCTGGCGAGCGGCCATGCGCATTTCGTCGTCTACAACAAGCTGATGCCGTGGGACCATCTGGCCGGCGTGCTGATCCATCAGGAGGCCGGTGGTTATGCGGCGCGGATCGACGGCGATGCCTATCTGCCGTCGCATGTCGACGGCGGGTTGTTGGTTGCGCCAGACAAGGATAGCTGGAACGAACTGCGGCGCGAGCTCTGGGCGGAATAGGATCGATTGCGCCAGCGAGGGCCAGCCGGTCGCCTGGAAGATGTCGACCTACGACCTCACGCAAATCCGGAGATGTGAATGGGCACCCGGTCCGCGATGGTCGCTCTGGCTCTCGCCATCGCCGTGACGATCACGGGTGCTGACGAAGCAGCGGCACGGGAGCGCGCCTGCGGCAGTCGCGATCCCGTAAACTCCATGGCGGAAATGTCGGCTGCCATTTACGCCTGCTGGCGGCCGCCCCGCGGAACTGCCGGCCTGTCCTTGACCCTGCGGTTCTCGCTCCGCCGAGACGGAACGCTCATTGGCAAGCCGCGCGCGACCTTCTCCGCACTCGGATCGAACGATGCATTGAACAGAGCCTTCGTTGCCTCAGTCCTCGAGGCTCTCGATAAGGCCCTGCCGTTACCCTTTACCGAGAGCATGGGCGAGGCGATCGCAGGGCGCATACTTTCGCCCCGCTTCACGGTTGCGCTTGAACGAAAATCCTGAGCGGGTGGCCGTAGGCGAGGGTCTCACACCGGCGGATTGTGGGGCTGGAACAGCCTTCCGCGCTCGGCGATCAGGATCATCAGCAGGGCGGCGAGGGAAACGCTGCAGAAGCCGGCGGCCAATGGCGTGACCGTGCCGTTATAGGCCTGGCCTATCAGCGTTCCGAGCAGGCCGCCGAGAAAGGTCTGCATGAAGCCGAGGATGGAGGACGCCGTGCCGGCAAGCTCGCCGAGCGGCTCCATCGCAAGCGCGTTGAAATTCGCGCCGAGACAGCCAAATGGAACCATCGCGCCGGCAAAGAAGGCGATGAACAGCCAGAGCGGCATCTCGATCTCGAGCGAGACGACGAGCCAGACCAGGCTGATGGCGAGGAAGAGCAGCAGCGCGCTCTGCGACAGGCGCCGCATGCCGACCTTGCCGACGAGCCGCGCGTTGAGGAAGTTCGAGAAGGCGAGCACGCCCGCGACGCCGGCGAAGATCAGCGGAAACAGCTCGCCGACATGGAAGACTTCGAGATAGATCTGCTGCGCGGAATTGATGAAGCCGAACA
>NZ_RZST01000525.1:0-2730 GCF_003997575.1 Mesorhizobium sp. M1A.F.Ca.IN.022.07.1.1 | reverse complement strand
CATTGAAGACCTCGCCTGGTGGGACTGGACGCCGGAAAAACTCGCCAGGGCGATCCCGGACATGCAGTCGTTGCCGATCGAGGCCTTCCTCGATCGTTGGGAAAACGCCGCGACCTGAACCCGTGAAGCGCGCCCCTTCCGCCATGCGGGGGTGGCCCGGCGGAAGGGGCCGGAGGTAAGCCGCCGTGAAGCGGAACGAGCAGGCTTTTCGACCTGCACCGGCACCATGGCAACAACGCATAAGGTGTTTTTTCGTCGTCATGCGCCTCTCGCGTGTATGCGATTGCAGGCGGAAAATCGGGCCGGCGGGAACCGGAGAGGCCGGCCCTTGTTTCTCTCGAAATGCCGCGCTCTTGCGTTTTGTGAGGACTGGATGATCGAAAAGCTTTTCACCAAGGTTGCCAATTGGGTGGCTCACCTAGCCGGTATGCCTTTGACTTTTGCCGTCTGCGTTCTGATCGTGGTGATCTGGGCGGCGACTGGCCCGGTCTTCGGCTTCTCGGATACCTGGCAACTGGTGATCAACACGGGGACAACCATCATCACCTTCCTGATGGTGTTCCTGATCCAGAACACGCAGAACCGCGATGGCGCCGCAATCCAGACCAAGCTCGACGAGTTGATTCGCGTCAGCGAGGCCCACAACCATTTCATCGGCATCGAGCACCTGACGGAATCGGAGGTCGAGGAGATCCGCGCCAAATGCGAAGCGGCGGCAAAACGGCACGACCGCAAGATCGCCGAAACAGCGGCCAAGCAGGCTATGACGATAAAAAACGGTTCCGGGCGCGACCGCAAGATCGCTGAGGCCGCCGCCAAGAAGACCGTGCCAGGGAAGGCAAGCTCCAAGAAGAAGGCGCCGCCTGAACGGCCCGTCAGCGGTTCATAAAGGCGGCGAAAGCGTCCTTGTGATCCGGATGCCAGCGCGACAAAGCTGGGCGGTTTTCGATGATGTCGCCGATCGCCCAGGCCATGCGCTTTTCATCCATGGGCCGAGCGACCTCGTTGTCCGGGCAAAGAATGTAGAAGTCGTCCTGCTTGAGCGATGCCAGCATGAAATCGATCACCTGCTCGCCCGTCCAGGCGCCGGCCGGCTTTTCCGTCGCGCCCTCGGTCAGGCCGGTATAGGTGAAGCCGGGGATCAGCAAATGCGCGGAAAGCTTCGCTCCAGGCTCGTTGCGCAGCGTGTGGGCCAGGCCCTCGGTGAAGGTCTTTACGCCCGCCTTGGAGACGTTGTAGGCGAGATTGCCGGGCGGCGTGGTGATGCCTTGCTTGGATCCGGTGTTGATGATCAGGCCGGGCTCGCCCGCAGCCAGCATGCGCGGCGCAAAGGCCTCGACACCATGCACGACGCCCCAGAAATTGATGTCCAGCAGCCGCTTCCAGGCATCACGGTTTTCCCACGGCTTGCCGGGATTGTTGCCGACGCCGGCATTGTTCATCAGCACCGAAACCGCACCGAACGCACCGTAGGCGAGGTCCGCGAGCCGGTCGACTTCGTCGGCCTTGGAGACGTCGGTGGGGATAGGGAGAACGGCATCGTCCCCGGCAATGACGGCGACCGCCTGCCGGGCCTGGTCGAGGCGCACGCCGCCTATGTCGGCAAGCACGGTCTTCATGCCCATGGCCGCGAAGCGCTTCGCGGCGGCCAGGCCTATGCCGCTGGCGCCGCCGGTGATGACGGCGATATTGCCGGAGGCGAAAGCGGGCAGGGCGGTCTGGATTTCGGCGTCGCTGGTCATGGTTGATGTCCTTATTCCGGGTCGAGCCGAACTTAACGCCGGTCAGGGGCGAGGCAAGCCTTGATCGCTGCAATGATCGACGGCGGTACCGCCAATGGGTTGACCGCAGCAGCTTGCCCCGCGCATGCTGCCGGAAAAGGAGTTCGGCATTGACCGATTGGATCGGAATCCTGAAGGAGCAGACCGCCACCGGCGAACAGATGGGCCGGGATGTGCCGAAGATGCTCGCCAACCCCGATATCAGCGAGGCGCAGGTCAAGACCCTGTTTTCGGCACTGGAGCAACAGGCGGACTTCGCGGAAAAGCTGCGCCTGGCGCTGGAGAAGTTCGGCCATGACTTTCCCGTCATCAAGGCCGCAGAGCGGCTGGAAGAGCGCTATGCCGACCTTGCCGCCTCGGCGGCAGAAAAACTGAAAGCGATGCGGCAGTAAGAACCCGCTATCTTTCCGCGAGACGCTCGAACCGCCTGTCCGGCGTAAACCAGGTAATCGCAACTAGTTTGCGGCGAGACTGTTCCCCGACAGGCCGGGCAGGGTAACCTGATAGACCAGGAAGGTGGTGTCGACATCGGCGCCATCCTCGGCCTTGTACGGGGCACCGACCTGGAAGCCGTCCTGGGTGAGAAAGTCGTTGTCGTTGGCGACGAACAGGAAATAGTCGTCAGGCAGCTTCGGGTCCAGCACGCTCACCAGCGACATCGCCTCCCACTTCTCCGAGAGGTTGTTCCTGTCGTTCGGCGCGCCGTTGTGCAGGCCGAAACGGCCGAGTTCGCCCTTGTCGTTGATGTCGATGAACGAGGTGAGCTTGGCCGGCGTCACCGACGGATCGAGCACGCCTTTCGGCGCAACCGGCTTGTCGGCGGCGTCGAATGGGCCGTTGGCGATATCGGTGGCCGCGGACAGGTCGACGATCTCGATCTTGCGGTAAACCGACTCGGCGTCCTTCAGCCCCTGGCCGTTGCCGCTGTCGCGTGCCAGCATCAAAAAGC
>NZ_RZST01000524.1:0-2734 GCF_003997575.1 Mesorhizobium sp. M1A.F.Ca.IN.022.07.1.1 | reverse complement strand
CTACAAGGCATTGCTCGAGGACGGGCCGAGGCAGTTCCACATGACGGCCGCCATCCTTGAAGCCGAGCTTTGCGGGCGCCAATGGCTGGTCGGCAATTCGGTTTGCTATGCCGACTTTCGTATGGCGACCTTTCTCGCGTTCAATGATGCTGCCCGGTTGCCGCTCGACGACTATCCATCGCTCAGCCGCTGGTATCGGCGGATCGAGCATATCGATGCCTGGCGCGACCCGTTCCAGGGGCTGGATGCGCCGCCACTGCCGCCGGTCAGCAGAGAGGCCGTGCCGGGTTAAGCAAGGATTTTGAACGGCCCTTCTCGAAGGACCATCGTCGAGGATGCCTGCCAAGCCGCGGCGGAAATGGCCCCGGCGATGGGACGCGGGCCGTGGCCTGCACTAAGCAGACTTTGTCCGGCGTTTGGAGGTCAGGCAGCATCGGCCGATTGGTCGCCGCTCAACGCATCGCGCAACGCCCGGACTTTTCGCGTGAGAGCATCGATCTCGGCCGAGGTCATGCCTGAACGCTCGACCAGCGTTTCGCCCAGACAGCTGCATTGCGTGAGCAGCGCCCGGCCTGCCGCGGTGAGATCGACCTGCACCTGCCGCTCATCGTGATGGCTGCGCTGGCGGGTCACCAGACCCGCCTGCTCCATGCGCTTGACCAGCGGGGTGACGGTGCTCGATTCCAGCGCCAGCCGGCGCGCTATGGTGCCGACCGACATGCCATCGGCCTCTCCAAGCGCATTGAGCACGAGATACTGGGGATACGTGATCCCCATCTCGTCGAGCATGGGCTTGTAGGTACGGTTGATCGCCATGCTCGTGGCGTAGAGCGCGAAACAGAGCTGATTGTCCAGGGGCAGAGGCATCGCGCCATGATCCTTTTGTCGACGTCGTGAGGCTCTTTAGCACAAAAAATCATATCGCGATACATATTATCGTGGGCAAGAAGTCATCGTTGCGCTAGACACATCATTATCGCGATATCATTTATCGCGACACCTAAAACGGAGATTGAGATGACTGAAGCTTCACATGCGAAGGCGGCTCGGGCAGCGGCACGATCACCACCAACGACGGCACGCAGATCTACTACAAGGATTGGGGCACCGGTCAGCCGGTCGTCTTCCACCATGGCTGGCCACTGAGCAGCGACGACTGGGATGCCCAGATGCTGTTCTTCCTCTCCAAGGGCTATCGGGTCATCGCCCATGACCGCCGCGGCCATGGCCGCTCCAGCCAGACTGACACCGGCAATGAGATGGACACCTACGCCGCCGATGTGACGGCGCTGGTTGCGCATCTCGACCTCAAGAACGCCATCCATGTCGGGCATTCGACCGGCGGTGGCGAAGTGGCGCGCTATGTCGCGCAGTACGGTTCCGGAGGCCGTGTCGCCAAGGCTGTGCTGATCGGCGCGGTGCCGCCGATCATGCTCAAGACCGCTGCCAATCCCGGCGGCTTGCCTATCGAAGTGTTCGACGGCTTTCGCTCGGCGCTGACGACGAACCGCGCCCAGTTCTTCCGCGACGTTCCGGCCGGCCCTTTCTACGGCTTCAACCGTCCAGGCGCGACGGTGTCGGAAGGTGTGGTCGACAATTGGTGGCGGCAGGGCATGATGGGCGGCGCCAAGGCGCATTACGACTGCATCAAGGCGTTCTCGGAAACCGACTTCACCGAGGACCTGAAGAAGATCGACGTACCGGTGCTGGTCATGCATGGCGACGACGACCAGATCGTGCCGATCGCGGATTCGGCGCTGCTCGCGATCAAGCTGCTCAAGAAGGGCGAGCTCAAAGTCTACAAGGGCCTTCCGCACGGCATGGCGACGACCCATGCGGACGTCATCAATGCCGACCTCCTGGCTTTCTTCCAGGCCTGAGTCCCAGCGCCAGAAAAGCACCCGCCATCGCGCGGGTGCTTTGCTCTCTGGAGCTCGTCCGGAGTGGCCGGCTCAGGCTTTCCTGGCCTCCTTCATGTTCGGCAGGAACACGGTCAGCAGGCCGAGGAAGGGCAGGTACGAGCAGACGTGGTAGACGAAGTCGATGCCTTTCATGTCGGCGATGACGCCGAGCACGGCCGCAGCGATGCCGCCCATGCCGAAGGCGAAGCCGAAGAAGATGCCGGCGATCATGCCGACGCGGCCGGGAACCAGTTCCTGCGCGAAGACGACGATGTTGGAGAAGGCCGACGACAGGATCAGGCCGATCACAACGGTAAGCACCATCGTCCATTCCAAATTGGCGTAAGGCAGCGCCAGCGTGAAGGGCAGAACGCCGACGATCGAGAACCAGATCATCGCCTTCTGTCCGTAGCGGTCGCCGAACGGGCCGCCGAGCAGGATGCCAAGCGCCGAGGCGCCGAGGAACAGGAAGAGCATGACCTGCGACATCTGCACCGAAACGCCGAACTTATGGATGGCGTAGAAGGTGTAGTAGCTGGACAGCGAGGCGATATAGGCGTTCTTGCTCAACACCAGCAGCGTCAGCACCGCCAGTGCCCCCATGACCTTTTTGCGTGGGAAGGGCGAGACGTGAGCCGCCGGCTTGCGGCTGGCCATCGAGGCGCGCAGCCGGCTGTACCAGCCGCCAACCTGCCACAGCACGACGATGCCGATCAGCGAGCCGACGGCGAACCAGGAAATGCTCGTCTGGCCGAAAGGCACGACGATGAAGGCGGCGAGCAGCGGGCCCATCGCCTGGCCGAAATTGCCGCCGACCTGGAACAGCGATTGCG
>NZ_RZST01000523.1:0-2748 GCF_003997575.1 Mesorhizobium sp. M1A.F.Ca.IN.022.07.1.1 | reverse complement strand
TCATAGCGCTTGTATTCGCCAAAATACTTCGTGATCGCCGCCGTCAGCGACGTCTTGCCATGATCGACGTGGCCGATCGTGCCAATGTTCACATGCGGCTTGGTGCGCTCGAATTTACCTTTTGCCATAGTCTCTTTCCTTGGGCGGCCTTGACCTTCAGTTCAGTCGAATGCGGGGCGATTAGCGACAACGGCCGCAAAACACAAGTGCCTTGTGGTTGAGCGTTGTCTCGCTCGAGCCGAACCAATGATCTGATTTCAGGGGTATGGTGCGGATATAGGATCGCGACAGGCGAATTCAAATCCGCGCGTCTTGCCTCGGCTAGCCCATCGACAGTTTCGCGCGGGTAGACGCCAGATCGGCCGGAACTGGCCCATTGCCGCCCCGATCGGCCTCTGATTTCTTCAGCCAATGCAATTCCTTCCGGCAAATATCCGCGGCCCGCTGTTCATGATCGTCTCGACGGGATCCTACCTCGTCAATGACACGATGATGAAGCTCGCGACCGCAGGGCTGCCGCCTTATGAGGTGCTGCTGCTGCGTGGCGCGGCCGCCACACTGTGGGGCATGCCGCTGCTTTTCATGCTGGGCTATGGCAGGCAGATCCCGCTGCTGTTCGAACGCAAGGTGCTGCGCCGGAACCTTTGCGAGCTGGCGGCGATCCTTTGCTACGTCGTGGCGTTGGCCAACATGCCGATCGCCGATTCGACGGCGCTCGGGCAGATCACGCCGCTCATCGTGCTGGTCGGGTCCTCGCTCCTTTTCGGCGAGAAGATCGGCGCCGTGCGAATGGCGCTGATTAGCCTAGGCTTTGTCGGCGCCGTCATGGTGGCGCAACCGACGATGCAGGGCATTTCCATCTATGCCTTGCTGGCGCTGGGCAACGCGGCCCTGGCCGCGGCGCGCGACCTCGCCGGACGTAAGGTGGGCGCCGAGGTGCCCGGCATGATCGTCGCCATCTCCGCCGTGGTTGTCGTGCTGCTCGGCTCAGGTGTCGCACACCTTGTCTCGGAACAGTGGGTGATGCCGGAGGGCCGTCATCTCCTTTTGCTTGCCGGCGCCGGCCTGTTCCTGATCTTCGGTCACTTCTTCATCTTCATGGCCTATCGCGTCGGACCGACAAGCGCGGTGGCGCCCTTCTACTATTGCTTCACCGTCTGGGCGGTGATTTCCGGCCTTTTGGTGTTCGGGCAGCTCCCCAACACGCTCGCCGTCTGCGGCATTCTCCTGGTGATCGGCAGCGGCCTCGCCATCGTCTCGCTCGACGAGCGAAGGAGGCGCTTGAGCGTTGTGGCCTGAGGTCGTCCGGACTGAAAAGCTGAACGCTACAGCCCCACCCTTTTCTTCAACGGACGTTTGGCAAGGAATCCGACGAGGTTGCGCAGCGTCCGCGGGTAGACCAGACGGCCGTTGCGAAAAGCGGTCAGATCGCCGGCGACATGCAGCGAGGACGTCTCATCGGGATCGCCTTGGGGGATGCCTCCCCATCGTGCCGGATCGTAATAGTCGACAAGGAAACCGTAGTCGTAGCGGCAGAAGCGCATCGCCCTTCTGAACGCCGCGGGGGAAAGATCCGAGGGACTGACCTTGCCCCGGGCTGCCTGCAGCCGCGGCATAGAGACTGTCTTGCTGCTGACCGTGGACAGGAAGGCGCCGACCTTGTCCATGTCCTCGAATTTGAAGACGTGCTCGAACAGGAACAGGCTGGAACCGATGAACCGGCGTGGCGAGGCGACGTGAAAGTGGATGTCCCCTGAGCACGCGCAGTATTTTTCGATGTTGAGGATGAAGGTATCGGGATCCGGGTTGGTCGGCAGCCCAAAGCTCTCGAGCAACTCGAGGTTGGGCGAGCGTGACCGTAGGACATCGGTGTCCAATATCCTGCTGGAATAAGCCGAGAGCAGCCGCTCCAGCGGATCACGAACGATCGTGAATTTACCGCTGAGGCCGTCATAGACCGGCTCGAACGGATCGGCCCAATTGGTTGCAATTTGACTGTGGACGTCGTTGTCCGGGTCAAGCAGAGTGGCTTCCTTGCCGCCGAGCGCCATCAGCGCATATTTGACGCTGCTGGTGCCGCTTTTCGGGATTGGATAATAGGTGACCGGAAGGCCTTGAATCTGGACCGCCATCGCCGTTCCGCCCCACGCCATCCAATGCCAATACGCAGCGCGGTCGCGTTCGACGACCAGCGCTCGGCTGACGATCCCACCACGGCGATCGAGCCGTGGTTTCGCCGATCGTTCGACCGTTCTACAGCGTGCGCCTGCCGGAGAACTGGTGATAAGCCCAGAGCACGACGACCGAGCCGACGACGGCGACAATCAGGCTCCAGATGTTGAGGCCGGTGACGCCCGATGCGCCGAAGGCGCTGAAGATCACGCCACCGACGATAGCGCCGACGATGCCGAGCACGATGTCCATGATCAAGCCCTGACCGGTCTTGTTGACGATCTTGCTGCCGATGAAGCCGGCGATCGCGCCGAGAATGATCCAGCTGATGATGCCCATTTCTTCCCTCCAATCCCCTCGCTGCCAATCATTTTCATATGATTGTCAAAAGCTCAAGACAGCTTGAAAATCCCCCCGGTTGAGCCATTCTGGCGCCGGGTGGACTTGGTTGATAGGAGATCCATGATGGGCCTTTTTGACAACGCCGTTCCCGGCGGCAACATCACCAAACCCCTGATGATCGCGCTCGGCGCGCTGCTGGTCGGCAAGATGCTGAGCGGCAGAAGCGAGGAACAG
>NZ_RZST01000522.1:0-2764 GCF_003997575.1 Mesorhizobium sp. M1A.F.Ca.IN.022.07.1.1 | reverse complement strand
AGATGGACGCGATCATCGAGCGCTATGGCGAGTTGCAGCACCGCTTCGAGGAACTCGACGGCTATGCGCTCGACGGCCGCGCCCGCGAGGTGCTCGACGGCCTCGGCTTCTCCCAGGAGATGATGGACGGCGACGTTGCAAAACTCTCCGGCGGCTGGAAGATGCGCGTCGCGCTCGCCCGTATCCTGCTGATGCGGCCCGACGTCATGCTGCTCGACGAGCCGAGCAACCATCTCGATCTTGAGAGCCTGATCTGGCTGGAGAAATTCCTCAAGGACTATGACGGCGCGCTGCTGATGACCTCGCATGACCGCGAGTTCATGAACCGCATCGTTTCGAAGGTGATCGAGATCGACGCCGGCGCGCTCACCTCCTATTCCGGCAATTACGAATTCTACCAGGAGCAGCGGGCGCTGGCCGACAAGCAGCTGCAGGCGCAGTTCGACCGCCAGCAGGCGATGCTTGCCAAGGAGATCGCCTTCATCGAGCGCTTCAAGGCGCGCGCCTCGCACGCCGCCCAGGTGCAGAGCCGGGTGAAGAAGCTCGACAAGATCGACCGCGTCGAGCCGCCCAAGCGTCGCCAGACGATGGCCTTCGAGTTCCAGCCTGCGCCGCGCTGCGGCGAGGACGTGGCGACGCTGAAGGGCATCCACAAATCCTATGGCAGCCGCTCGATCTATGCCGGCCTCGACTTCCAGATCCGCCGCCGCGAGCGCTGGTGCGTGATGGGCGTCAACGGCGCCGGCAAGTCGACGCTTTTGAAGTTGGTGGCCGGTGCCTCCGAGCCAGATGAGGGCTCGGTGGCGCGCGGTCCGAGCGTCAAGATGGGCTATTTCGCCCAGCACGCCATGGAGCTGCTCGACGGCGAGCGCACCGTGTTTCAGACGCTGGAAGACAATTTCCCGCAGGCCGGCCAGGCGCCGCTCAGGGCTTTAGCCGGCTGCTTCGGCTTTTCCGGCGACGAGATCGAGAAGAAGTGCCGCGTGCTCTCGGGCGGCGAGAAGGCAAGGCTGGTCATGGCGCTGATGCTGTTCGATCCGCCGAACCTTCTGGTGCTCGACGAGCCGACCAACCACCTCGACATGGCGACCAAGCAGATGCTGATCGAGGCGCTGGCGCAATATGAAGGCACGATGCTGTTCGTCTCGCACGACCGCCATTTCCTGTCCGCACTATCGAACCGCGTGCTGGAGCTCACGCCGGATGGCATCCACACCTATGGCGGCGGCTATACGGAATATGTCGCCAGGACGGGGCAAGAGGCACCGGGGCTGAGGGGGTAGGGCGGCGCTCTGACCTCCGAGCGTAGTAGCGTGGAGAAGCCTTGACCCGTCGGCAGGACAGAGGGGGGCGCGAAGGATCGCGACCGATCTCACCCTTGCGCCGCCTCCTCGTGAGAAGTCACGGCAGGATCCGGGCTCCGTGAGGCGCCCAACGCCCCCACTACTCCCTCGCCAAACCGCGCTCGATCAGGCGAGCAAGCCGCGCCGAAAACGCCCTGGCATCGGCTGGCTTGTCGCCGTCCAGCACGCGCGCCTCGTCGTAAAGCAGATGCGCGGCGTCTTCCTTGAAAGCGCGCTCGCCGTCGCCGAGCTTCGCCAGCGCCGTGACGCGCTCGTGCCGCGGGTTGATCTCGAGGATCGGCTTGGCCGCCTTGTCGAGGCGGCCGGCGGCGTTGAGCAGCCGCTCGAACTGGCGGTCGGGACCGTGCTCCGGTGCGACCAGGCAGACCGCGCTTTCGGTCAGGCGGTCGGAGGCCTTCACGTCCGAGACCTCGTCTCCCAGCGCCGTCTTCACGAAGGCCAGGAAGGTCGCGATTTCGGACGAGATTTCGGCATCCGGCTTGGACGCGGTGTCGAGCAGCGGGATCTCCGACAGTTCGGCCGCGCCCTGCGTCACCGATTTGAACGGCTTGCCGTCGAATTCCGGCGCCATCGTCGTCCAGAAACTGTCGACCGGATCGGTCAAAAGCAGCACTTCGATGCCGCGCGCCCGGAACCCTTCGAGCTGCGGCGAGACCTCGAGCCGGGCGCGGTCTTCCCCGGCCATGAAGAAGATCGCCTTCTGCCCTTCCTTCATCGCGGCGACATAATCGGCCAGGCTGCGCAGCGTCTCGCCGGAAGCGGTCGAGCGGAAGCGGGCGAGCTTCAGCAGCTGCTCGCGCCGCTCGTAGTCCTCGTAGATGCCTTCCTTGAGCACGCCGCCGAAATTCTCCCAGATCTTGGCGTAGGCCTCGGCATCGTTATCGGCGAGTTTGCCAAGATCGCCGAGGACGCGGTTGGTGACACCCTTGCGGATCGCGGCGAGCAGCGGGCTTTCCTGGATCATCTCGCGCGAGACGTTGAGCGGCAGATCGGCGGAATCGACCAGGCCGCGCACGAAGCGCAGATAGCGCGGCAACACGTCGGCATCGTCGGTGATGAAGACGCGCCGCACGTAGAGCTTCATACGACCCTTGCGGTCCTGGTCGAAGAGATCGAACGGACGCGAGCCCGGCACGAAGGCAAGCGCGCTGTATTCGTGCCGACCCTCGGCGCGGAAGTGGATGGTGGCGGCCGGCTCGTCATACTGGCCGGCGATGCTGCGGTAGAAGTCGGTATATTCCTCGGGCTTTATGTCGCTCTTCGGCCTCACCCAGAGCGCCGTGCCGTCGGCGACATCGCGCGGCTCGGCGCCCGGCTTCTCAACAAGCGTGATCGGCACCGGCACGTGGCCGGACTGCGACTTCGCCAGCCCTTCGAGCCGGTAAGGCGTGGTGTAGGAA
>NZ_RZST01000521.1:0-2798 GCF_003997575.1 Mesorhizobium sp. M1A.F.Ca.IN.022.07.1.1 | reverse complement strand
CCACCACGCTTCATCGGCTTGATCTGGTTGAAACGGGTTTCCCAGAAACGCAGCACGTGCTGCGGCAGGTCGAGATCTTCCGCAACCTCGCTGATGGTACGGAAAGCATCGGGGCTCTTGTCCATGGGCGAATCCTCACGCTGGACCGCAATCCGGAGTTGATCCGAATCGCACCTTATTTCAGCGGTTTATGAAGCGATATTCAAGCCCGGCGTCAAAGGGGCCGCGGTTTTCAACCGGCATTCGAGGGTTACTTGACGCCCTTGGCCTTGCTGTTCTGGTGCGAACGCAAGATGCGGTTCTTCAGCACGTTCGAGGATTTGAAGGTCATCACGCGGCGCGGCAGGATCGGCACTTCTTCGCCGGTTTTGGGATTGCGGCCGATGCGCTCATTCTTGGAGCGGACATGGAAAGTCGCGAAGGAAGACAGCTTCACCGTCTCGCCGCGAACGATGGCTTCGCAAATCTCATCCAGGACGGCCTCGACCAGCTCGGCCGATTCAGTTCGCGACAAACCAACCTTGCGGTAAACGGCTTCGGCTAGGTCGGCACGCGTCAGTGTCTTTCCCCCCATGCGACCGTCCCATCAGCTCAAAAACATAAATCGATACAGGCAGCGGCAGAGCGTAAGTAATTGATCCGGCAAGGTCAAGGACCGAACCCACGCGCTCGGCACTTACCAGCGCAGCAACACCGCGCCCCAGGTAAAACCCCCGCCCATCGCCTCAAGCAGAACAAGGTCGCCCTTCTTGATGCGGCCGTCGGCGACGGCCACCGACAAAGCGAGCGGCACGGAGGCAGCCGAGGTATTACCGTGCAAATCGACGGTGACCACGACTTTCTCTTCGGCTATCCCGAGCTTCTTGGCGGAAGCGTCAATGATCCGTTTATTGGCCTGATGCGGCACGAACCAGTCGAGGTCTTCCGCCGTGATGCCGGCCTCGGCGAAAGTGGCCTCGATCACGTCGGTGATCATGCCGACCGCGTGCTTGAAGACCTCGCGGCCTTCCATCCTGAGATGGCCGACCGTTCCCGTGGTGGACGGGCCGCCGTCGACGAAGAGTTTTTCCTTGTGGACGCCATCCGAACGCAGGCTGGCGGCCAGCACGCCGCGATCGGCGATGTTGCCAGCCCCTTTCGCCGCTTCGAGCACCACGGCGCCGGCGCCATCGCCAAACAGCACGCAGGTCGAGCGGTCGCTCCAGTCGAGGATGCGCGAGAAGGTTTCGGAGCCGATCACCAGGACGCGTTTTGCCAGCCCGCCGCGGATATAGAGATCGGCGGTGGCGACCGCATAGACGAAGCCGGAACACACGGCCTGCATGTCGAAGGCGAAGCCGTGATGCATGCCGAGGCGGTTCTGGATTTCGACAGCCGTCGCCGGGAACGTGTTATTGGGCGTCGAGGTCGCCAGCACGATCAGGTCGATATCCGCTGGCGTCAGGCCGGCGCTGTCGAGCGCGGCGCGCGCCGCCGCCTCGCCCAGCGAGGCCGTCGTCTCGTCATCGGCCGCGACGTGGCGCTGGCGAATGCCGGTGCGCTGGACGATCCACTCGTCGGAGGTCTCGACCATGCCTTCGAAATCGGCATTCTTCATGATGCGGCGGGGCAGCGCGGCACCGTTGCCGCGCACAACTGATCTGATCAAGGTTCGTTCCTATTCCTCGGCCTCGACGGCGACGCCGGATTTCCTGTTTGCCTGGGCAGTCGGATTGCGCGCATGGAACAGATCGAGATCGGCCTCGATCCGGTCAAGCAGATTGTTGCGCACCATGTCGTAGCCGAGCTCGATCGCCGCGGCAAAGCCATCCGAATCGGCACCGCCATGGCTCTTCACCACAATGCCGTTCAGGCCCAGAAAGACGCCGCCATTGGAGCGGCCGACATCCATCTTTTCGCGCAGCCGGTCGAAGGCACCTTTGGCAAACACGTAGCCGATCCTGGCCATCAGCGTGCGGCTCATGGCGGCCCGCAAATAGCCCGCGATCTGCCTTGCCGTGCCCTCGGCGGTCTTGAGTGCGATGTTGCCGGCAAAGCCCTCGGTGACGACCACGTCGACCGTGCCCTTGCCGATGTCGTCGCCCTCGACGAAGCCGCGATAGTTCATCGAGGCCATGTTGGCCTCGCGCAGCATGCGCCCGGCCTCCTTGACCTCCTCCTGGCCCTTGATCTCCTCGACGCCGACATTGAGCAGGCCGACGCTCGGCCGCTCGATACCGAACACCGAGCGCGCCATTCCGGTCCCCAAGATGGCGAAATCGACGAGTTGATGCGCATCCGCACCGATGGTGGCGCCGACATCGAGCACCACGCTCTCGCCGCGCGTCGTCGGCCAAAGCGCCGCGATCGCCGGGCGGTCGATGGTGGCCATGGTGCGCAGGCAGAATTTCGACATCGCCATCAACGCGCCGGTGTTGCCGGCCGAGATGCAGGCCTGCGCGGCGCCGTTCTTCACCGCCTCGACCGCTTTCCACATCGACGATTTCCAGCGGCCGTGGCGCAGCGCCTGGCTCGGTTTGTCGTCCATCCTGACAGCGATCTCGCAATGGACGAACTCGCTCACCTCGGCGAGCTTGGGAAACTTGGCCAGTTCGGGACGCACAGCGTCCTCGCGGCCATAGATGACGAAACGGATGTCAGGGCGGCGGATGGCGACCGTCATCAGCGCGGGGATGACGACGCCTGGTCCGTGATCCCCGCCCATGGCATCGATGGAAATCCTGATCACGCGGTGTTTTTCTCACGGTTTGCCTGGCTAGCGGCGGGCGCCTGCCGAGGTAAGGGGGCTCGCGAAGGGT
>NZ_RZST01000520.1:0-2799 GCF_003997575.1 Mesorhizobium sp. M1A.F.Ca.IN.022.07.1.1 | reverse complement strand
GCGCATGACTGCCCTCAATCTCTCGTGGTGGCATGAACGCGCTGACAACTCGAATCCGGGCCCGTTGGTTCCGCCAACGGGCCGCAACGCCTTGCTCCACAGTTGGTCCGTCACGGCCAGCGCGACCTCTATTCGCGAAAGCTTAAATAAGTAAAATGGCGTGAATCCAACAAGTAAGGAGGCTTCTGCAACATCGGACTTCAGGTAACGAACGACTAACCATGGCTTGCGCCGAAACCGCCTTCCATTAGCTGTTCGTGGTAGAGCTTTTGGCCAGACCCTGTTAGAGTCCCGGACCAACAGGGTGGCAACGGCGCGCCGAGCCTGCCGGGGATCTTCCATCGGCAAACGGCGAAGTTTTTTTGGAGCGGAAGTCGCCTGTTCTGGACCGAAAACAGGGACCGGGGGCTCAACCATGGCTGAACGGAACTATACCCGTCAGCTTGCGACAATCATTTCTATCGACGCCGTTGGTTTTTCGCGGCTGATGGGCATCGACGACGAGCGCGCCGTCGCGGCCTTCGAGGAAAGGCGCGATATCATCACCGACAGTTGCGGCGCCTTTGGCGGCCGCACGTTTGGCGTTGCCGGCGACAGCATCATGGCCGAATTCGGCAATCCAATCGAAGCCTTGCGCGCGGCGTTCGATTTCCAGGACCGGATCATGGCGCTCAATGCCTCGGCCGCGGATGAGATGCGCATGCCGTTCCGGGCCGGGATCAACACCGGAGACGTCATCGTCCGCGAGGGCCGCCTCTATGGCGACGACGTCAACATTGCCGCGCGCCTGCAGGAATTCGCTCCACATGACGGTCTAGCCATCTCAGAGACGACCTGGCACCACGTGAAGGACAAAACGGCCGCGGTTTTCACCGACCTTGGCGAGTTCATGCTCAAGAACATCGCCCTGCCTGTACGTGTGCTGATCGCCGGACGCGGCGGCAACGGCGCGGCGATTGCTGCGCCCCTGGCCGCCATCCCTACCGCTCCCGTCCATGACAGACTCGCATCGAAGGGCCCGCCGGCAATCGCGGTGCTGCCGTTTCACGGCAGCAACGGAGGCGAGCCTGACGTCGGCTACATGGCCGACGGCATTGCGGAAGACATCATCTACGGCCTGTCCAACACCCGCTGGCTCTCGGTGATCGCGAAGGGCTCCAGCTTCCAGTTTCGCGACGACCAGCTCGGAACCAGGCTCATCGGCAATGCGCTTGGCGCGCGCTACATCGTCGGCGGCACGCTGGCGCGCCACAGCGGGCAGATACGCCTCAACGCCTCGCTGACCGACACGTCGAACGGGCGCCTGGTCTGGTCGCAGCGCTTCGACCGCGACCTCATCGACATCTTCAGGCTGCGCGACCAGATCGGCAGCGAGATCGTCTCGATCCTCGACAAGGAGGTCGACCGAGCCGAGCAGGTGCGCACCTTCCAGGTGCCGTGGGAAAGCCTCGAGACCTGGCAGCTGGTGCGGCGAGGCCGCTGGCACATGAACAGGCGCACGCGCAAAGACACCGAGATCGCGCTCGAATTCTTCGAGAAGGCTTACCAAGAAGATCCGAATTCCAGCGCCGTGCTGAACGAGCTGGCATGGTGGTATTTCTGGCGGGCATGGCTGCGCTTCGGCGACAGCGACGACCTGGCCAAGGTCGAAGAATTTGCGCGCAAGTCGCTCTTGATGGACAGCCTCGACGCGCGGCCGCACGCCTATCTCGGGGCGGCCGACATCATGCGCGGCCAGCCGGCATCGGCGGCGGAGCATCTGGCCGAGGCGATTCACATCAATCCGAGCTTTGCCTTCGCCCGCTCGGCAATGGGCAGCGCGCGGCTGCTGCTTGGCGATGCCGCCGGCGCGATCCCGTTCTTCCTGGATACCGAGCGGCTGAGCCCGTTCGACCTCTACCGCTTTCACAATCTGGGCGAGCTGGCTGCCGCATACTGTTTGGTCGAGGACTGGCCGGCCGCAATTGCGGTTGCCGATCGCTCGCTCAACCTTTCGCCGGGCTATTTCTACGCCAGGTTCCTCAAAATCGGCGCCTTGATGCGGAGCGGCCGTCTTGAGGAGGCCGAACGCGAACGCGCCATTCTGGCAACCAGGCATCCCGATTTTTCTGAGCAGCGGATTCGCTGGATACCGTTCGTCGATCCTGCGAAGAACAACTTCCTGATCGCGAATTTCGGCCAGGCCAAGTCCATCGCATGATTGCTGGAACCGAACACCGATGATTGTGAAAAAAATCACATACGCCGGACCGAACCAAACCTAGGCCAGACAATAGCCGGCATCGCAGTGACGTGGACAGCCGGGGGGCTCGAACGCGCATGATCAAGTTGAAGTATTTCGCTGCTGTCCGCGCTGCCCAGAAGAGCCAGCGCCCTGTCGCCGAAATGCCGCCCTTCGATATCGACCGGCTCCGCGCCAAGGGGCTTGCGTCCCGTATCGCCGGCTTCCTTTTCAACGACCCGCGCTGGCTGCTGGCGCTGCTGCGCCGCTTCTGGCCGAACCTGGCCTTCGGCAATTTCCTGCTTGTCACCAAAGGCGTCGATGTGCGCGACATTTTGGAGCGCGGCGACGAGTTCGAGACGCCGTACGGACCGGAAATGGCGGAACTGGCCAGGGGATCGAACTTCATCCTCGGCACGCAGGACGGGGCCGCCTACCGGCAAATGAAATCGGCCGTGCTGAGCGCCTTTCCGCCGGCGGAAGTCGAAGCCGCCGTCAGGCCGATCGCCGAGCGTCATTCGCGCGACATCATGACCCGGGCCAGCCCCGGCTTCGACGCCATCGGCGGGCTGATGAAG
>NZ_RZST01000051.1:0-23176 GCF_003997575.1 Mesorhizobium sp. M1A.F.Ca.IN.022.07.1.1 | reverse complement strand
GCAAAGCGCAGCGCCTGCTCGGCGCTCCGGACAGAGCCGAGACAATGGCCATGATGGCGGCGCACTGGCCCCCATCGGGACAGATCGAGCAGAAGGCCTAGGGCTTGGCCCCCGGGTGCTCCACGGCCTGACGGCCGAAATCCGGCACATCGATATCCTGGCCGGCCTCAATGATCGAGCGGCGGATGGCGCGCGTGCGGGTGAACAGGTCGAACAGCTTTTCGCCGTCGCCCCAGCGGATCGCTCGCTGCAACGAGGCCAGATCCTCCGAGAAGCGCGCCAGCATTTCCAGGATCGCGTCCTTGTTGTGCAGGCACACGTCCCGCCACATGGTCGGGTCGGAAGCGGCCAGTCGGGTAAAGTCGCGAAAACCGGAAGCGGAGTATTTGATGACTTCGGTCTTGGTCACCGATTCCAGGTCGTCGGCGGTGCCGACGATGTTGTAGGCGATGATATGCGGCAGATGCGAGACGATGGCCAAGGTCATGTCGTGATGCTGCGGGTCCATCGTGTCGATGTTGGAGCCGCAGCGCCGCCAGAATTCGGAAAGCTTTTCCAGCGCCTCCGGATCCGTGCCCGGCAGCGGCGTGAAGATGCACCAGCGGTTGTCGAAGAGATCGGCGAAGCCGGCATCCGGCCCGGACTTTTCCGTGCCCGCCAGCGGGTGACCGGGGATGAAATGCACACCCTCCGGCACATGCGGCTGCATTTGCGCGATCACCGAAGCTTTGGTCGAGCCGACATCGGTGAGGATCGCGCCTTTCTTCAGCGCCGGCGCGATCTCGGCCGCGACCTCGCCGGACGAGCCGACCGGAACCGAGACGATGACGAGATCCGCGTCGCGCACCGCGTCTTCGGCCTCGGTCGTGTAGGAATCGCCGAGACCCAGTTCCTCGGCGCGCTTGAGCGTCGATTGGCTGCGCGTCGCGACAGCGATGTGGCGCGCCAGGCCTTCCCGGCGGATGACGCGGGCCAGCGACGAACCGATCAGGCCGATGCCGACCAGCGCTATTCTTCCGAACATCGGTGCTGTCATGGTGCTTCAGCTTTTCAGAAATGTCTTGAGCGCCTCGACGACGCCGCGATTGGCCTCCTCGATGCCGATGCTCATGCGCAGCGCGTTGGGAAAGCCGTAGCCGGTGACGCGCCGCAGGATGTAGCCGCGCGCGCTGAGATAGTCGTCCGCGGCCGCTGCCGAATGCTTTTTGTTGTCGGGGAAGTGGATCAGCAGGAAATTGCCGACGCTGGGCGTCACGCGCAGCCCGAGCCCGGTCAGCTCCTCGCTGACCCAGGCAAGCCACTTCTCGTTATGCGCCACGCTGCGCTCGACATGGGCGCGGTCGCGGATGGCCGCGATGCCAGCCTCGATCGCGGTTGCATTGACGTTGAAGGGCCCGCGCACCCGGTTGATGGCATCGACGATATGCGCCGGTCCGTACATCCAGCCGATGCGTGCGCCGCCGAGGCCGAGCTTGGAGAAGGTGCGGGTCATGACCACGTTCTCCGAGCTCCCGGCCAGCTCGATGCCGGCTTCATAGTCGTTGCGCCGCACATATTCGGCATAGGCCGCGTCGAGCACTAGGAGCACGCTCTTGGGCAGTCCGGCATGCAGCCGGCGCACCTCCTGGAACGGCACATAAGTGCCGGTCGGATTGTTGGGGTTGGCGAGGAACACGATCCGCGTCGCCGGCGTCACCGCGGCGAGGATTGCGTCGATGTCGGCGCGCTCGTCCGTCTCCTTGACCGCCACCGGCTTGGCGCCGGCGGCTTGGATATAGATCTTGTAAACCATGAAGGCGTGTTCGGTGAACACGGCCTCGTCTCCCGGCGCGAGATAGGTCTGCGCCAGCAGCCCCAGGATCTCGTCGGAGCCATTGGAGCAGACGATGTTTGCCGGATTGAGGCCGTGCACATCGGCGATCGCCTCGCGCAGCCGGCGGGCGGAGCCGTCGGGATAAACGTCCAATTTGGCAGCCACCTCCCGGGCGGCCTCGATCGCCTTCGGCGAGGGCCCGAGCGGATTCTCATTGGACGACAGCTTGTAGACCTTCGTCACGCCGGCCGGCGCGGTACTTTTTCCCGGCACATAGGCCTCGATGTCCATGATGCCCGCGCGGGGCGTCGGACGTGGCTGATCCTGCTTCATGTCACAAATCCGTCGAGAGGCCCTGGTTCGAGGCCGCAGCGGAAATACAGGCGGTGGCCCCGAATGTCGAGGGGCCGGCGCGCTCGCGCGTAGGCAGACCGTTGACGAAGCGCGGCGCTGGCCCTAGAAGAACAGCCGGATCTCCCGTGGTGATTTGGCCGGTCGGCTTGCAGCCACGTTAAACAATTCGCTAAAGGGCCGTTTGCAACCTGTAACCGGCTTTGCGAAGGCAGGCCGGTTTTTTGTTGTCCGTTGCCGGCCGGACGCCGTATCGCGAGATCGATGCGACTGGATGGGGAATGCAATGGCCGCTCAGCGCGCTCCAAGGACCAACCACGAGGCCGACCAACCGTCGAGCCCGGTGTTGCAGTTCGGTCCCGACAAGCCGCTAAAACTCGATGCGGGCACCGTGCTGTCGCCGTTCCAGGTCGCTTACCAGACCTACGGCGCCCTCAACGACGCCCGCTCCAACGCCATCCTCGTCTGCCACGCGCTGACCGGCGACCAGCATGTCGCCAGCACCAACCCGGTGACCGGCAAGCCGGGCTGGTGGGAGGTGCTGATCGGCCCCGGCAGGATCATCGACACCAGCCGCTTTTTTGTCATTTGCGCCAACGTCATCGGCGGCTGCCTCGGCTCCACCGGCCCGGCCTCGACCGATCCGGCGACAGGCAGGCCCTATGGGCTCGACCTGCCGATCATCACCATCCGCGACATGGTGCGGGCGCAGCTGATGCTGGTCGATCATTTCGGCATCGAGAAGCTGTTCTGCGTGCTCGGCGGCTCGATGGGCGGCATGCAGGTGCTGCAATGGGCCGCAAGCTACCCGGAACGCGTCTTCTCCGCGTTGCCAATCGCCACCGGCGCCCGCCATTCCTCGCAGAACATCGCCTTCCACGAGGTCGGGCGGCAGGCCGTCATGGCCGATCCGGACTGGCACGGCGGCAAATATCTCGATTTCGGCAGGCGGCCGGAAAAGGGCCTCGCCGTGGCGCGCATGGCCGCGCACATCACTTACCTCTCGGAAGCAGCGCTGCACCGCAAGTTCGGCCGCAACCTGCAGGATCGCGAGGCGCTGACCTTCGGCTTCGACGCCGATTTCCAGATCGAAAGCTATCTGCGCCATCAAGGCATGACCTTCGTCGACCGCTTCGACGCCAACTCCTACCTCTATCTGACCCGCGCTATGGACTATTTCGACCTCGCCGCCGACCACGGCGGACGGCTGGCGGATGCCTTCGCCGGCACCAAGACACGCTTCTGCCTCGTGTCGTTCACAAGCGACTGGCTGTTCCCGACCGAGGAAAGCCGCTCGATCGTGCATGCGCTGAACGCCGCCGGCGCGTCCGTCTCCTTCGTCGAGATCGAGACCGATCGCGGCCATGACGCTTTCCTGCTCGACGAACCGGAATTGTTCGCGGCCATCAACGGCTTCATAGCCTCGGCCGCGCGCGCAAGGGGGCTCAGCCTATGAGTGGCGCGCGATCTCTGTGTCCTGGCCGCACTTCTGAGACGCCGAGATTCCCATTGGCTGCAAATGCTCAAAGGCCGGAGGTGTGCCCATGAGCGTTAATCGCGCTCAGCGCGTCGACCTCGAAGTCGTCACCGATCTCATCCCGCCGCATTCGCGCGTGCTCGATGTCGGCTCCGGCGATGGCGTGCTTCTGGAGGTTCTGCAGGCGACCAAGCAGGTTGATGGCCGCGGCCTGGAGCTGTCACAGCGCGGCGTCAACGAATGCGTGGCGCGCGGCCTTTCCGTCGTCCAGGGCGATGCCGACAAGGACCTCGAATTCTACCCCGACAAAGGTTTTGATTTCGTCGTCCTGTCGCAAACGCTGCAGGCGACCCGCAACCCGAAACTTGTGCTCGACGAGCTGCTTCGGATCGGCAACCGCGCGATCGTCTCCTTCCCCAATTTCGGCCATTGGCGCGTGCGCTTCTCGCTGCTGATCAAGGGCAGGATGCCGGTCACCAAGGACCTGCCCTATTCCTGGTACGACACGCCGAACATCCACTTCTGCACCATTCGCGACTTCGTCAATCTGTGCGAAGAGCTCGGCGCGACGGTCGAGAAGGCGACCGCGCTCGACGCCAACGGCCAGAAGATCGGCCTGTCGATGCCCTGGTGGTTCTGGAACTTCTTCGGCCAGCAGGCGGTGTTCTTGCTGAAACGATGATCTCGCTCGATCTCTTTCGACGCCGGCCGGCCGTGGTTCAAATCCCGTCGGAAATTCTGTCGGAGATAAGCACAGGGATTCTTGTGTGCACTTCGCCGCGTACCGGCAGCAATCATCTTGCAGGACTGATGGCTTCCGCCGGGCTGGGCAATCCACTGGAGTGGTTTGGCGGGCGCCGGCTGCTCGAACAGCCAGGCTATCCGCGCGATGCCAGAGGGCAGCTTCTGAGGGCGCTGACGGAAGGACGGTCCTCTTCCGGAATCTACGCGATCAAGCTTTTTGCGAGTCAATTCGCTCAAGTTGCCAAGAAGGTGAACCTCCCCGCCAGTCTTCCCAACCTTCACTATGTGCGCCTGACGCGCAGCGATTTGCTGGGTCAGGCGATCTCATGGGCGCGTGCGCGCCAAACCCGCAGATTCCGCTCTAGCGAGGTCAATCGCGCATCCCCACGCTATGACGGCGAGGCTATCGCCGAATCGCTCGAAAAGATTCTGATGGAAAATCTGGCCTGGGACGGGTGGTTCGCGAAAAACGGGCTGTCCTTTCTTGCGCTAACTTACGAGCAGGTCCAGCAAAACCCGAGAGGAAGCCTCGAGAAAATTGCCCAGTTGGCCGGGGTCGAGCCTGTCTGGGGAACGAATCTCGGATCAGGTCTCGAAATCCAGCGCGACGCGACCAATGACGAATGGAGAAAACGTTTCCTGTCTGAATGTGCCGACCCGTCGAGCTTCCCGCACAGAAAAAAGCGCGGGTTCCTGAAGATCTAGAAAGAATCATGCGATTGAAGCGCAAACTTGCAAATAGAATGGCACCGAGAATCGTTTGACGGCATACCCCGCAGGGCTATAGCGACTGTACCGGCAAAACTGGTGGTGATTATCTATGGCTGAACACCCGATCTATTCGATCGTCATGGAGATGGAGAACGCCAAATCCATCGACTGGAACGAGATCGGCCTGGGGCTGAAGTCACTGGCGCGCGAAATCGCGGCTGTTCCCGCTACGGGTTTTGCAAGGCCAAAAGTTGTCGTGTCGCATGGCGGGCCCGATTCGGACGGCAGCTTGCTGCAAGCGAGCATTGAAGCTGAAGCGCCTGAATTGATGCAGGTTGCCGACCTGACGATCACAGCTTGCCCCGACGGCCGGTATTACGAACTCAAGAACAACGGCGTGCTTTTGACCGAAGGGGACATCGTCGTTTTCCTGGATTCGGACACGGTCCCTCAGCCAGGTTGGCTTTCAAATCTGCTGCAGCCGTTTCAACAGCCACAAACCGTCTGCGTGAACGGCCATACCTATCTGTCCTATGACGACTTCTTCTCGAGAACCTTCGCCTTGATCTGGTTCTTCCCGATGGCCCGCGGAGATGAAAGATTCGCCTCGAAGCGGGCGATCAATGCCAACAATGTCGCCTTCCGGCGCCATTGGATCGTCAACCACCCTTTCCCGGCACATAACGGCTTCAAGGTGTCCTGCACGCTGCTGATGCACCAGCTTCGGCGCGAGGGCCACAAGATCGTCAACGTCGATGCGCGCGTTTACCACTACTCTCCGCGTGGCTGGCGGTTCTTCTATTGGCGCGCGTTGGTGACCGGCAGGGACGCCGACCGCAAGTTCGTCGCGCTTCATGCCCCCAGTCGCAGCCAGCGGATCGTCAAGTCGTTCAGTCGCTGGTGGACCATGTCGTGGCGCACGACGCGACGCGTGCTCAGCCACGCGCCGCAAACGGGTATGCCTCTTTGGCAGATCCCGTTTTCACTGGTGGTAGGCCTGGCTTTTTATACCCTGGCATTTCTTGGTCATTTCAGCCTCGCTGCCGGTCTCGTAAGCGACGAAATCGAAACCGTGCCTGACTATGTCGGGCATAGTTGAAGGATAAACCGCCGCGAAGTGTTGCTTTCAAACCGCATAACTTTGAGGAAACATGCTCTGAACTTGACCCCGATGCGACACCTCAGGTGACATAGGCGGCTCTTTTCTGTAGCGTTTGCCGAATCCATCCGGGGGCGGACATGGAGGCAGGTTGTGCCAGTATCTTACGGTCATCGTTTATCTGCCCATAACGAAAGTTAGATGCCGACTGCCTCCGACCCAGCTCCGCTGATCACCGTGATCACGCCGACGCACAACCGGCGAAGCCAGGTCGTGCGCGCGGTGGAAAGTGTTCTTGCCCAGACACTTACCCGCTTCGAGCACATTGTTGTCGACGACGGTTCGACCGACGGAACGGCCTTGGCGCTGGCCGAGATTCGCGATCCCAGACTGATCTATGTCGGCGCGAAATGGCGCGGCGCCAATGCCGCGCGCAACGCGGGCATCGAGCGCGCGCGGGCGCCGATCGTGACCTTTCTTGATTCGGACGATGTCTATCTGCCGGACCGCCTCGACCGGACGCTGTCGCACTTCGACAGGAACCCCTCGCTCGAAGTGCTGATCAGTTCCTTCATCTCGGTCAAGGGCGGCCGCAGCACCAAATGCATCAATCGTCAGGCCTTGCTCGACAAGAGCAGGCTGCAGCGCGCCCTGGTCTCGCAGACGATCTTCATCGCTGGCTCGGCGATCACCGCCCGGCACGAATCGCTGCTTGCGATCGGCGGCTTTGACAGCGATATCACGCGCATGCAGGACCGCGAATTGCTGCTGCGTTTTGCCAACCGCAGCGGCGCCTTGCTGTCGGATGATATCGACTGGAAGAAATACAATTCGGAAAATTCGATCTCCGGCCGGCGCGACGGCTATGTCGAGGCCTACGCCAACCTGATCGGCAAACATCCTTATATTGCCGACCGCTATCCCGACGTGCCGCCCTATATGATCGCGCGGCAGATCATCGCCGACATATTGAAGGGGAGGCTGCCACAGGCCTTTTCGGGCTATCTCGCCAATCGGTCGTCAAAGGCGCTCGGCTACTCGCCGACCGAACTGCTGCGCGGCTATGTCGTCGGCCGGCGCTGGCGCCGCGATTGCTATGACGAGTTCCGCGCCAAATACGGCGCCAGAGCGGCCTGAGGCACAGCGCGGCGCTCTGGCCGAAACAGTGCAAATTGGGACCTCACCGATCCAGCTCCGGAAAATACGGATCGGAAAACCGCTGCCGCAGCCGTTCGCCAAGCAGGCAGTCGGTCGGCGCCTCCGCGTCGACGCGGATGCTTCCGGCGTCGCCGATCCCGCTCACCTCCTGGATCAGCTTGCGGCGGATAGCCGTCGAGAATTCCGACGCCGCATAGATCGGCAACACGAACGAACCGGGGCCGCCGGTGACGCAATCGGCATAGTAACGGTCGAGACGAATGACGCTCGGCGACGGACTGATCAGGATCGGCAGGCCGTTGACCACGATGCCTTTGGCCAAAGCCGCATCACGGATCATCGCGACGGGCAGCCCGGCATTGTTGGGCCCGTCCCCCGATATGTCGATGACCCGGCGCGGCGCCGAGTAGCTGTTTTTCTCCAGAAGTCCGGCGCCGAATCCGAGAGCGCCTGAAATCGACGTGCCGCGAAAGCTCCGGAACGGACGACCCGCGATGGTGTCGGCGAAGACGTTGGCGCTGTCCGCGCCGTCAATCACTTGCCAGCCGATCACGCCGTCGTCGCGCACGACGCCCGCCCATTCGAAATAGGCGAGCGCAATGCGGCCCCTCGGGCCCGAGCGCGCGGCGCTGATGAAGTCGGGATGGCGCAGCGCCTCGACATAGCCGGCGCGCTGCAGGGCGAACTCTTCTTCGTCCATCGATTGCGAGATGTCGACGGCCAGCACGAGTTCCACATCGACGGCAGTGCCTCCGATCGCAGGCATTGGCGCTGCCTCGGCGCAGGCAAGGCATGCAAGCAGGCTGAACAGCTTGAGCATGGCAGGCTCCACCACGCCGGGATTCTTCCCGGCGATCGCGGCGAAATAAAGCTATTTCTTGGCGCGCGCGGCAACAGGCGGGGGTTCGATCGCCCCGGCGCGGAGACGGGCCGGCTTCAGCGCCGATCCGCTGCTGTCCTTGACGATGGTGAGCGCGCGCGGGAAGAACTGGTTGTTGTGCAGACCGCGCCCGATATTGAGGATAGCGGCGTGCGGCAGTCTGGCCTGCAGCATCGCCAGCACGCGCCGAAGCGTGGCGCCGTCGAACGTATCCAGCGCTTCGTCGATGATCACCCATTTCGGCTTCCTCAGCGCCAGCCGGGCGAAGGCGAGCAGCCGCTGCTCATCGTCGGCCAGCTCATGCTCCCAGCGCGCCGAGCGGTCGAGCTGGAACGAGAGGCGCTCGAGGCCGACTTCACCGAGCACGGCGGAAATCTCGTCGTCGTCGATCTTGGTGCCTTCGGCATGGTTGAGCACGTCGCGCAGCGTGCCGAGCGGGAAATAGGGGGTGCGCGGCACGAAGAACGGTGTCTCTCCGGCCGGCATGCCAATGCGGCCGCCGCCCCATGGCCAGAGGCCGGCGATCGCGCGGAAGAACAGCGTCTTGCCGGCGCGCGGATCGCCGGTGATCATGACGCGCTCGCCGGCCTTTATCTCGACCTCCGTCTCCGCAAGCCTGGTGCAGCCGTCGGGCGAGGCGACTTCGAGCTTGTCGAACGTCAGCGTGCCATTTGCGTTTTCGCCGAACGCGATGCGCTTTTCCTTGGCATGCAGGATGTCCGTTTCGCCGAGCGCGATGCGAAAGTCGGCAACGCGCATCAGCGTTGCCCGCCAATCGGCGATGGCGCCGATGTTGTTGATGAACCAGCGCAGCGAGGAATTCACCTGGTTGAAGGCGCCGACGGCCATCATCAAACCGCCGAAGCTGATGTCGCCCGCGAAATAGACCGGTGCGGCGACCAGAATCGGCGCCACCACGGTGATCCAGCCATAGGCGTCGGTAACCCAGGACAGGTTGATCTGGGCGCTGTAGATGCGCCGCATGGCGTCGAGCACGCCGCCGAGGTCGAGCTCGAGCTGCCGCCTGGCGTCCGCCTCGCCATGGGCGAGCGCGATGGCGTCGACATTCTCGTTGACGCGGACCACGGAGGAGCGCAGCACGGCCTCGCGCGTGTAGCGATCGCTGTTGAAGCGGATCAGCGGCCGGCCTACCAGCCAGCTCAGCCAGGAGGCGATGCCGGCATAAAGGATCGCCGCCCAGACCATGTAGCCCGGTATTTCCAGCGAATGGCCGCCGACATGGAAGACGAAGCCGGAAGAGAGCTCCCACAGCACGCCGATGAAGGATACAAGCAGGATGAAGGATTGCAGCAGGCCGACGCCGAGATCGGTCGACAGGTCGGAGAGATGCCCCGCGTCCTGCTGCATGCGCTGATCGGGATTGACGCCGATCGCACCCGCATGGGTGAGCCGGAACGCACGCGCCGGCCGCATCCATTCATCGATCAGGTCGAGCGTCAGCGCCTCGCGCAACTTCAGCCGGATCGTCTGGTTGAGCCAGGTCTGGCCGACATTGAGCACCAGGAGGCTGCCGGCAATTGCGGCAAATACCATCAGCTGATGCAGGAAGCCCGGCAGGTCGCGCCGCGCCAGGGCATCATAGAAAGGCTGGTTCCAGCGATTGAGCAGCACTTGCCCGATCGAGGTCGCGACGATGACGCCGACAATGCCGATCGAGGCCCACAGGAGCCGCCTGCGCACCGGCGATGCCTTCAGCGCCAGCCTGATCGCCGCCAGCTGGTCTGAGAGGCGGCTCGTCTCGACTGAGAACGCGGCCTGTTCGATACTGGGCGTGTGGTCCATATGCGAGATCCCTGCTGCCAGGAACGGTCATTGGCGGCGATGCCGCACCCCGAACCCGCCTCTGAGATAGGGTGACGATTGCCGTATGACGCAAGGCTTGGCCCCGATCACGAACGCGTCATCCGCCCGCCCGCGGCACCGGGTCGTCGGCCCGACGTCCGAGCGTCGTTGCGCCCTGCGGCGAGAACACCGGCACGAAGACGCGGCGCGACGCGCGCTGCGCGACAGGCACGCCCTGGTAGAGCCGCTTCTGCGCCTCGACGACGATGACCCCGGAAAAGATCGGCCAGAGCCGCCGGCCGGCTCGCTCCAGCACGTTGTGGAACTGCATCATGGAGCGCCGCGGCGATGGCGGGAAGAACAGCGCGTCTGACCATGCGGCCGGCGTGAAATTGGCCTCGCGTAGCAATTCGGTGAGCTGGCCGCGCGAGAACGGCCGGCCGTTGCCGAAGGGCGTGTGCTCGAAACGCGCCCAGACGCCGCGCCGGTTGGGCACGACGATGACGACCCTGCCCGCCGGCGACAGCACGCGCCAGATCTCGTTCAGCGTCTCGCGCGGATTTTCGACATGTTCGAGCGAGTGGACGAGCAGCATGCGGTCGATGCAGGAATCGACCAGCGGCAGCTCCTCGTCGAAGACCAGCGCCGTCGCCGTCGGCCCCGTCGCCGGCCAGACCACCGCCCCTTGCGTCGCCGGCATGAAGGCAAAGACGCGCTCGGCATCGGCGCCGAACCGCTCCAGCCACGGCAGCGTGTAGCCGAGACCGACTAGGCGCTCGTTCGGAACGGGCGCCCATATCGACGACAGCGACATGGTGATCGCGCGCTCGGCGAGGCGCCCGAGCGTGGTCGAATAGAAGGACCGGAGATCGACGATATCGGAATGCATGCGCCCGACGGTAGCCGCGATATCCGGCGAGTTCAACAAAGGCGGATGACATCCGCGGCCGGGCGCCCTATGTCTGCGGCCATAACGGAGAGCGACGAGATGCCGGTCGAAATCGAACAGTTCATGTGCCGTACCGACAATTTCGGCGTTCTGGTGCATGACGCCAGAAGCGGGCAGACGGCGATCATCGACGCCCCGGAAGAAGCGCCGATCCTGGCTGCGATCAAGCGCACCGGCTGGACCCCGACGATGATCCTGACCACGCATCATCATGGCGACCATGTCGAGGCCAATCTGGCCCTGAAGGAGCGCTTCAAGCTCACCATCGTCGGACCGGAAGCGGAACAGGCGAAGATCCCCGGCATCGACGAGACGGTCAGCCAGGGTTCCGTCATCCGCCTCGGCGAGGAAAAGATCGAGGTCATCGAGACGCCCGGCCATACCGCCGGCCATGTCTCTTACCATTTGCCGGCCTCGAAAGTGGCCTTCACCGCCGACACGCTGTTTGCGCTGGGCTGCGGTCGGCTCTTCGAATGCAAGCCGCCGGTTATGCACGATTCGCTGAAGAAACTTGCCGCCCTTCCGGCCGAGACCGTCATCTATTGCGGCCACGAATACACATTGGCCAACGCGCGCTTCGCCCTGACCGTCGACCCCAGCAATTCAGCATTGAAAGAGCGCGCCGCCAGGATCGAGAAGCTGCGCGCCGACAATAAGCCGACCCTGCCGACGACGATCGGCGAGGAACTGTCGACCAATCCGTTCCTGCGCTGGCACGACCCGGCGATCCGCAGACATCTCGGCATGGAGAGGGCGAGCGATACGGACGTGTTCGCCGAGATCCGCAAACGCAAGGATAACTTCTGAGCGCTCCTTTATGACCAGCGCCGCCGAAATCATCGCCGCGCTCGGCCTCGAGCCGCACCCCGAGGGCGGCTGGTATGCCGAGACGTTTCGCGACGCGGAGGGTGGCACGCGCGGCCATTCGACCGCGATCTATTTCCTTTTGGAGCAAGGCCAGCGTTCGGCCTGGCACCGGGTCAGGGACGCGGCCGAGGTCTGGCATTTCTATGCCGGCGCGTCGCTGGCTCTCGCCACGCACGAAGAAGGCTCCGGCACCGTCGTCGAACATCTATTGGGCGCGGCACTTTCCGCCGGCGAGCGGCCGCAGATCGTGGTCCCGGCCGGCTGTTGGCAGTCGGCGCGCAGCCTCGGCGGATGGACGCTGGTCGGCTGCACGGTGGCACCGGGCTTCGATTTCGCCGCCTTCGAGCTGGCCGAGCCGGACTGGCAGCCGAAAACAGCCTAGGCCAGCAGGAAACCAAGCGTGATCGCCAACTGGGCCGCATAATAGAGCACCCAGACCGCGTAGCGCATCCAGACGCGATGCGGCGAGCTCGCGGCCAGCAGGAAGCGCTCTGCCGCCAGCAGCCCGTCCGATATGATGAACAGCACGGCTCCGGCGATGACCCAGGGATGAAAGGTCGTGAGCGCCGAAACACCCATGGCGAGGATCGCCCCGGCATAGACGGCGACCGGAACGCGCAGGGCAGCTCCGACGCGCCGCCAAAGCGCGGCGAGCATCGTGATAACGAAAACCGCCAGCGCCAGCGCAATGGCGCCGCGCCAGGACTCGGCGGTGAGCAGGCCGATTCCGCCACCGGCGTTCAGGAACAAGGCGACATATGCGACATGTGCGGCAAGAAAGCTCGCCAGCCCTGCAAGAAAGGCTTTTTCACCGTCTTGGGAGAGGAACGCGTCGCCGGCGGCGCTGAGCGCCAGCGCTGCGACGAGCAGCGGCGGACTGCCCTGCATGACGGCGAGCGCCGCCAACAAGGCCACGGCCAGCGTCTTGGCGGCGGAACGGGCGAGGCGTGGCGGCAGCTCGAGCGCAAGGACGTAAATCGCGGCGGCGGCGATCGAGAACAAAAGCGTCGCATTGGGATTGGCGTCGATGCCGCCCGGAAACGGCATCATGCGCGCGCTCCGCCGGTCGCCGGCTTGCGCAGCCCCGAGGCTTTGGTGAGCAGTGCAAACAGCGCCCACAGGGCGTCCGCCGAGAAACCGATCAGTGTTGCGCGCCCCATGCCCCATCCCCGGCGGCGCGCCGTGGCGCCTAACTATTCGGCTGCTTCGAACCGTCTTGCGCTGATGGTCAGCGGGCCGATCTGGGTCCCGACCGTGGCGCGGATCGGCGCATATACGCCGGATTGGCCGACGGGTGCAAATGTCACCATCATGCGGCTTTTGTTCTTCAGGAAGTCCAGCGCCTTGCGGCCCTTGCGATAGCCCGCCACCGGCTCGAAGCCCATCTTGCAGGTCACGGTGTCGCCTTTGTAGCCCGGCACCGAGATCGAGCCTTTCGAGGCATAGGTCAGCGACAGGTTGGCGCGCATCTCGCCATCGTAGAATCTGACGGTCCGCCCGCAGACCTTGTCCAGGCTGTCGGCATGGACGACGGTCGCGGCCATCGGATCGACCACCGATTTCAGGTCGCCGGAGCCGACCGGCACCCAATTCTTGGGATCGCGCTTGCCGGGCTCCGGAACGACCTTCGTCGAGGAGACGTCGCCATCGGCGAAGCGTATGTCGACCACCGATGCCTTCTTGCCGGAAGTATAGTCGGCCCGGAAGGCCCGCGGCCGCATCTGCTGGCCCGAAATCGTACCCTTCGACGAGATCGTGCCTTTCGTATCGTCGAACAGCTTGGCGATGCCGGCGGCCGAGACGGTGCCATTGATGGCATAGGTGTCGCCGTCGTAACGGCTGGAAAACGTTGCCCTGGCGACCGAAAGGCCCAGGAACGACACGGTGTATTCGCCCTTGAAGGACTGCGGCGAGGCAGCAGCGAAGGCGGTTGTAGGCACAGCGACGGCGAGCAGCGCGGCAAGGGCTTGGGAGGGGCGAAGCATGGCGGCGGCAGGTCCTTGATACTGGCGGAAACGCAACGGTTCCAGCCTGGCAATCCCTTCGCGCAGGGCTTATACGACGAATTCCGGCCTTTATATGGAGCGAGCTTGGCCGCCGCGTAGGTGCCGGAGCTTGACGTAGTGGCGAAATGCAACTATGGAACGCCAACTTTTCCAAAGGCCGCCTGACCGAGACCGCGCGCCGCCTGGCGCGGGCAGAATGGTTTGGCAGGTTTAGAACTGAAGGTTAGACAAGATGTCCCGCACCTGCGAGCTCACTGCCAAGGCAGTCCAGACCGGCCACAATGTGAGCCATGCCAACAACAAGACCAAGCGTCGCTTCCTGCCCAACCTGGTCAATGTGACGCTGATTTCCGAAGTGCTGAACCAGAACGTTCGCCTGCGCATTTCGGCCAACGCGCTGCGTTCGGTCGAGCATCGCGGCGGCCTCGACGCGTTCCTGGCCAAGGCCGACGCCAAGGAGCTGTCGCAGCGCGCTCGCCTGCTGAAGAAGCAGATCGCGAAAAAGCTCTCCGAGCAGTCGGCCGCCTAAAGCTCTCTTTTCAGGCGGGGGACGACCGCCTCGAGCACCGGCTCCAAACTGGTGCTCGGACCTGAGCGCCGTCATGACGCTCGGCTGGTTCCATTACCAGGATAAAAAAATGAACTTCCTTTCACGATACCTGCCTTTCGTGGCCGCCATGGCGCTTGTCGTCGTGGCGTCCAATATCCTTGTCCAGTTCCCGATGCAGGGCCAGATCGGCGGCCTGTCGCTGGCCGACCTGCTCACCTGGGGCGCCTTCACCTATCCTTTCTCATTTCTGGTCACCGATCTTGCCAATCGTCGCTACGGCCCCGCGGTGGCGCGCAAAGTGGTCTTCGTCGGCTTCATGACGGCGGTCGTCTGCTCGATCCTTGTTCCGCCCTTCCTGTTCCGCCACGGTCTGATCGCGTTCGAGACCGCCGCTGACCGGCTGGTGCGAATCGCGGCCGCGTCCGGCGCCGCCTTCCTCGCCGCACAACTGCTCGACGTAACGGTGTTCAATCGTCTGCGCCGGCAAAGCTGGTGGCGCGCGCCGATCGTCGGCACGCTGGTCGGCTCTGTCTTCGACACGGTGGTGTTCTTCGGCGTCGGCTTCTCCGCCGCCTTCGCCTTTGTCGGGCCGAACGACGGCTTCGCGCTGGAGACGGCACCGCTGATGGGCGTGCTGCCTGTCGAAACCATGCGCTGGGTGTCCTGGGCGCTGGGCGATCTCTCGGTCAAGCTGATCATCGCGGTGGTGGCGCTGATCCCCTACCGGCTGCTTGCCGCCCGCTGGAGCCAGCCGGCCATCGCCTGACCCTTGAAGCGGCCCTTCGCGGCTTTACGCTTTGTTACGGCCATTGGTGCAGGATCGCCAAAACGATCCAGGACATTGCCATCAACATGACCATCCAGGGCACCGGTTGGAAACATGACCTTCTGCTTGCGCTCTGCGCGACGCTGCTCGTGCTGGGGATCAATGCGATCTCCGGCTTCCCAACGATCGCGGACCTTGGCGCCGACAATGACAGCATGCTGAGGCTGGTCGAAGTTCGCGACCTCTTGGCTGGACAGGGCTGGTTCGATCTTCATCAATACAGGATGGGCCTGACCGGCGGCTTCGTCATGCACTGGTCGCGGCTGGTCGACACCCCGATCGCGCTGATCATCTTCACCTTCCAGGCCCTAGGCGCCAGCACGGCTGCCGCTGAAAAGGCAGCGCAGATCATCTGGCCGCTTTCCCTATATGGGCTCACCATATTCGTCATCCTGCGCGCTTCCCGGCGTTTCGCCGGTACGGACGTGGCGATGCCTGCGCTGGTGCTGTCCACTGCGGCGCTGTTCTTTATCGGCATTTTCCACCCTGGCACCCTTGACCACCACAACGTCCAGCTCCTGCTCACGGCAGCCAGTCTCTGGCTTATGACGGAGGCTCCCTTCCGGCGGTCAGCCGCTCTTCTGTCCGGCCTGTGCGCAGGCCTCACCCTTGCCGTCGGCATGGAGACGGCGCCTTATGTGGCCACACTTGGCGCCTGCGCCGCCGTGCTCTTCATCTTCGATGAAAGCGAGCGCCAGACCGTGCGCGGCTTCGGCATCGGATTTGCCGCGATAGCTTTGGTGGTTCTCGTTGCCACCATACCGCCGTCGGCCTGGGGCGTGGCCGAGTGCGACGCCTTCTCGGCTTTCCAATTCGTCATCGCGGCGCTGTCGGGCTTTGGACTGGCGGCGATTGCGGGTCTACCCGGACAGTCGACGGCTAAGAGGCGGTTCCTCTCAATGTCCGCGTTGGCCGTTGCAATTGCGGCCGTTGCGCTCCTGTTCTTCCCGCAATGCCTGGCATCGCCCTATGCCGGCATGGATCAGCGCATTCGCACCTATTGGCTGAACGACGTCGTAGAGGCGCAGCCGTTCCTCAGCGTGGCCGTGAACGAGCCGAAGCTGATGGCGGCGCGTTATGTGACGCCCTTCATCGCAATCCTGTTGATTGGCCTTCAGCTGCGCAGCCGCCGCCTGCGCCGCGAGGAAGCCCTTACCGCCGTGCTGCTGATCGTCGCTTTCGCCGTCAGCCTATGGCAGGTGCGCGGCTCGACCTTCTCGGTTGCCTTCGCGGTGCTGCCGCTCTCGACCTGGATCGCCGGGGTTCGCCTGCAGGCAAGCGCCGCGCAGCCGTGGCGCGTCTCCACCCGCATCGCGGCGGCATGGCTGGTGTCGCTCAATGCGACCTGGGCCGGCGTCGCCGTCGCCGCGCAGTCCGTGGTCCAAAAGGCACCCGCAAAGATCAATTCCGATGCCGATCATGCGCTGACCTGCGGCAAGGCCTCGGACTTCAGCGACCTGGCCGGCATGCCGGCAACGACGGTGCTTGCGTCCTCCAATCTCGGCTCCCCCATCTTGATGTTTACCGGCCATAGGGCGTTGGCCGGCCCCTATCATCGCAATGTCGGCGGCAATCTCGCCATGCTCGACGCCTTCATGGGAACGCCGGATGCCGCCCGCGCCATCATTGAGCGCGAGCATGTCGGGCTGGTCGCCATATGCCGCGGCAATTCGGAAGAGCTTTCGCTCGCCGGCCAAGCTCCCAAGGGCCTGGCCGCGAGGCTGCTGAAGCGGGACGTTCCCGATTGGCTGGAACTGGACAGGGCGACGGCGAGCAAGCCGGTCGAGATCTATAAAGTCCGCTGAGGGCGGGCAACTTCGGGACAAATGCGCAGCGGATTTCCGTTGCGAATTGAACGAAACCAAGCGCCGCTCAGTCCTGGTGCAGGATGAATTCCAGGTAGAGGTTCCGCTGCAGGATCGATTGATTGTCGTCCGACACCAGCGACACCATCAGCGCGCCGTCGTCGCGGGTCCAGACGTCGAGCCCTTCCATATTGTCGATCTGGTAACCCATATCGGCGTCGATCAGCACCGGGCCGTCGGCGACCGCGCCCTTCTCGATGCTCTCGCCATAGATACGCCTCAGCCGCATCTTCACCCCGCGCGCCATCGAGAAGCTGCGTTCGAGCAGAAGCAGGTCGCCATCGGGCAGGAAGGCGCCGTCGGTGATGTCGAAATTGCCGTTGCGCTTGACGGTGAAGACGCCCTTCCTCGGTCCCTCGATGATGGCGGCATAGATGTTGCCGGCCTTGTCGAGGCTCTTTTCCGACACCACGACCAGGCCGCCCTCGTGCTGGCCGTAAGGGTTGGCGTGTGTGACCGTCTCGAAGCCGCGGTTCTGGCGCAGCTCCCGCGCCGGGACCAGATAGTCGCGCGTCTTGAACGGCGCCTTCATATTGTCCGGCTCGACCTTGAACTGGACGACGCGCTGGTCGCGCTCGAAACCGACGGTGGCGATACCGTCCTTGACCGCGAGGCCTTCGGCGTCGACCTCCCATTTCTTCTCGATCGGCTGGCCCGAGGCGTCGACCATCTGCTGCATGCGGAAATTCGACACGCCCGAGGGGCGCTTGTCGGCATCGTGGGTGATGGTGCCGAAGAACCAGAAGCCGGTATCGGTGACGCCAATGAAATCGCTGCCTGATTTGAGGAAGCGGAAAGCCGAAAGTGCGCCGAAATCGCGCGACGGCGAGGTCATCTCCAGCCCGCCGACGAACTCGATCGACCCGAACTGTTTCCGGTCGCGGCCGATATGGAACTCGGTGATCGGCCGCGCTGAAACTTCGATCGTCTCCACCGCAGCGCCTCGCTCGGCGAAGACCGGAGAGGCGGCCGAACAGACCAGCGCGCAAACAAAAGCCGTCCGCCGGAATCCGCCCCGCGAAAGGATCATCCGGCGCGCCTCAAGCCACCGCGCCGCGTGTCGCGCGCGCTCTCCTCGCCGAACAGCGATGCCAATTGCTCCGTCATGGCGCCGGCCAGCTCCTCGGCATCGACGATGGTGACGGCGCGGCGATAGTAGCGCGTGACATCGTGGCCGATGCCGATGGCTAAAAGCTCCACCGGCGAGCGCGTCTCGATGAGATCGATCACCGCGCGCAAATGGCGCTCCAGATAGTTGCCGGGGTTGACCGAGAGCGTGGAATCGTCGACCGGCGCGCCGTCCGAGATCATCATCAGGATCTTGCGCTGTTCCGGCCGGCCGATCAGCCGGTTGTGCGCCCAAAGCAGCGCCTCGCCGTCGATGTTTTCCTTGAGCAAGCCCTCGCGCATCATCAGGCCGAGATTGCGGCGCGCGCGCCGCCACGGATGGTCGGCGGACTTGTAGATGATGTGGCGCAGATCGTTGAGCCGGCCCGGATTCGGCGGCTTGCCGTCCTTCAGCCACTTCTCGCGCGCCTGCCCGCCTTTCCACGCGCGTGTGGTGAAGCCGAGGATTTCCACCGAAACCCCGCAGCGCTCCAGGGTGCGCGCCAGGATGTCGGCGCAAGTCGCGGCAACCGTGATCGGCCGCCCGCGCATCGAGCCCGAATTGTCGAGCACCAGCGACACCACCGTGTCGCGGAACTTGGTGTCGCGCTCCTGCTTGAAGGACAACGGCTGCATCGGATCGATAACGACGCGCACCAGCCTGGATGGATCGAGATAGCCCTCCTCCAGATCGAAATCCCAGGAGCGGTTCTGCTGCGCCATCAGGCGGCGCTGCAGCCGGTTTGCCAGGCGGCCGACGACGCCGGAGAGATTGGCGAGCTGCTTGTCGAGGAAGGCGCGCAGCCGGTCGAGCTCCTCTTCCTCGCAAAGGTCCTCGGCCCCGACCGTCTCGTCGAAGGCGGTGGTGAAGACCTTGTAGTCGATTTCCTTAGGCAGGTTGAGGAAGGGATTGTCGTTGCGGCGCGCCTCGCCTGGCGTCTCGGCGTCGGAATCATCCTCGTCGGAAAGGTCGTCCGATGTGGCGTCGGTCGCCTCCGTTTCGGTCGACTCTTCCTCGTCGGCGGAAGCCTCCGCGTCCTCGGACTGCGACTGTTCGGAGCCGGAATCGTCCTCGCCGCCTTCCTCGCTCTGCTCCTCGCCCTGCTGCTCGTTTTCCTCGTTGTCCTCCGAGTCTTCCGTCTCCTGGTCGTCGCCGAGTTCCTCGGCCATCTCCATGGAGACGAGCATGTCGCGCACGATGCGGGCGAAGGCTTGCTGGTCATCGAGCCTGGACGACAGGCCGTCGAGGTCGCTGCTGGCCTTTTCCTCGACCCAGGGCCGCCACAGATCGACCAGTCGCTCGCCGCTCTTCGGCACGGTGCGGCCGGTAAGCTTTTCGCGCACCATCAGCGCCACCGCCTCCTCGAGCGGGGCGTCGGCCTTGTCCTTGACGTCGACGAGGTTTGCCCTGGCGTATTTGTCCTCGAGCATCGAGCCGATATTGTCGGCCACGCCCTGCATGGCGCGGCTGCCGATCGCCTCGACGCGGGCCTGCTCGACGGCATCGAAAATAGCCCGCGCGAGCTTGCCTTCCGGCGCCAGCTTGCTGTGGATACGCTGATCGTGGCAGGCGCGCTTCAGCGCCATGGAATCGCCAATGCCGCGGGTGATCGCGATGTCGGTGCGGGAGGCCTTCTTCGGCAGCTCGGGCAGCCTGGCGCGGTTGCCGGCCAGCGCCGGCCGGTCCTTGGCGAAGCCGACCTCGAGGTCCTTGTCGCCGGCGACGGCGCGCATGCAGACGGTAACGGCGCGCTTGAAGCTGTCCGCTTCAGACCCGTTCTTCGGCTTGTTGCGCGTGTTGTCGCCCGGACCCGCCATCGATCATTCCCTGCGCGTTGTGGTCCGAAAGGCCAAGCCTTCCGGCACGCGCCTTACCCCAGCACCACGTTGGCGGCGCTCTCCGGCAGATCCTCGCCGAAGGCACGCTGGTAGAATTCGGCGACCACCGAACGCTCCAGCTCGTCGCATTTGTTGAGGAAGGTGAGCCGGAATGCCATGCCGATATCGCCGAAGATCTCGGCGTTCTCGGCCCAGGTGATGACCGTGCGCGGGCTCATCACCGTCGACAGGTCGCCATTGATGAAGGCCGAGCGCGTCATGTCGGCGACGCGCACCATCTTGTTGACGATCTCTTTGCCCTTGCTGTCGCGATAGTGCTTGGCCTTGGCCAGCACGATCGACACCTCGTTGTCGTGCGGCAGGTAGTTGAGCGTGGTGACGATCGACCAGCGGTCCATCTGCGCTTGGTTGATCTGCTGCGTGCCGTGATAGAGGCCGGTGGTGTCGCCGAGACCCACCGTGTTGGCGGTGGCGAACAGCCGGAAGGCCGGATGCGGGCGTATGACGCGGCTCTGGTCGAGCAGCGTCAGCCGGCCCGACGATTCCAGCACGCGCTGGATGACGAACATCACGTCCGGGCGTCCGGCATCGTACTCGTCGAAGCAGAGCGCGACGTTGTGCTGATAGGCCCAGGGCAGGATGCCGTCGCGAAATTCCGTGACCTGCAGGCCTTCCTTGACGACGATGGCGTCCTTGCCGACGAGATCGATGCGGCTGACATGGCTGTCGAGATTGACGCGCACGCAGGGCCAGTTCAGGCGCGCGGCGACCTGCTCGATATGGGTGGACTTGCCGGTGCCGTGATAGCCCGACACCATGACGCGGCGGTTGTAGGCGAAGCCGGCGAGGATCGCCAAGGTCGTTGCCTTGTCGAACAGATAGTCCGGGTCGATGTCGGGCACGTGCTCGGTCGCCGCCGAATAGGCCGGAACCACCATCTTGGAGTCGAAGCCGAATTTCTCCTTCACCGGCACCGTCGTATCGGGCAGGTTGGCGATGTCGCGATCGACCTTGTTCATCTCTATCAACGTCTCCACGGGCGAAACGCCGCGTTTCGCCGGCAATCGATTTTGTTCGGGGGCGGTCTTAGAGCCTTTTCCAACCTTATGAAAGTTGGAAAACGACATGGACCGTAGGGTCGCTCAGCACAATCCTGCTTGCTTGAGCACGCGATAGGCCTGCAGCACATCGCGGAACCGGTCTTCCGAACCTCTGTCGCCGCCATTCGCATCCGGATGGTGGCGCTTCACGAGTTCCTTATAGCGCGCCTTGATATCCTTGCCAGTCGCCTTTGTATCAAGGCCAAGCGTTTCCAGCGCCTTGGCCTCAAGCGGCTTTGCCTTGCGCTCGCGCACTTCGCGCGTTCCGCCGCCGAACAGATTGAAGGGATCGCGCATGCGGTTGTAGTAGCCTGCACGCCCGGAGCGCTGCTGCGCGAAGTCGGGTGCCGAACGCATGCCGCCGCCATTGGCGCCCATGCGCCAGGTCGGCCGGTGTCCGGTCAGCGCCTCTTTCTGGAAGCGGGCGATCTCGCTGTCCGACACGCCCGAGAAGTAGTTGAAGCTCTTGTTGTATTCGCGCACATGCTCAAAGCAGAAGCGGAAATACTCGCCCTCCTTCAGGCGCCCGACCGGCGCGCGATGCGTACCGGCCTCGCTGCAACCGTCCCACTGGCAGATCGGCGCGCGCGACTTCAGCTCCGCGTCCTTTTCCGGCCGGATGCGAATCTTCTCGAAATATTTGGGATACGGTTTCATCCTCACCCATTTATGGGCTGTTCGCTACCGCGAAACAAGAATTGACATTTCGCCGATGATCGCCCTAACCGCTGAATCGCGGCCTAAAGCGGTCGAAAGCACAGATTTTGCGGCGGTACCGCAGATGTGGTGAAGGGAAGCCCCGATGTCCATACAGTCGACGATGGAAAACAAGCTGAAGGCGGCATTTTCGCCGGAAAGGCTCACCGTCATCAACGAAAGCCATCTTCACGCCGGCCATCACCACGTCGAGCACGGCCACGAGGCCGTCTTCGACGGCACCGGCGAGACCCATTTCCGCGTCCGTATCGTCTCGCAGAATTTTGCCGGGATGAACCGCATCGAGCGCCACCGCGCCGTCAATCGCCTCCTTGCCGACGAATTGAAGGCCGGCGTGCACGCGCTGGCGATTGAGCCTGCAGCACCTGGTGAGAAGACACGCTGGTAAGCTCGGCGGGCCGGGGGCCGCTCAGATCACCGCTTCGATGAGGAACGGCCCCGGACGCGACAGCGCGCTGTCGAGCAGCGCGTCGAAGCGCTCGCATGTGTCGGCGCGGGCTGCTTCCACCCCCATGCCGGCTGCCAGCGAAACCCAGTCCAGAGCCGGCTGATCAAGGTCGAGCATTCGCCTGGCATTCTCGCCGATCGCGTTCACCCCGACATTGCGCATCTCGCCGTGCAGGATGGCGTAGGTCCGGTTGGAAAAGACGATCGTCACCACGTCGAGCTTTTCCCGCGACTGGGTCCATAATCCCTGCACCGTGTACATGCCGCTGCCGTCCGCCTCCAGATTCAGCACCTTGCGGCCAGGACAGGCGATGGCCGCGCCAGTCGCCATTGGAATGCCGCCGCCGATCGATCCGCCTGTGCCCATCATGTAATCGTGCGGGGCGGCAAAGGCCGAGAGCGCAAAATAGCGCCGCGCCGAGGTGACGGCCTCGTCGCAGACGATCGCATTCTCCGGCAGCTTCCGGGCTACCGAAAGTGCAACCGCGTCGTCCGTCAGCTTGCCGCGCGGGGCCGGCTCATTGGGAAAGGCCGTGGCGACGGGCACCGGCTGCGACGGTTTGATGCCCAGTTCGTCGCGAAGCGCAGCGAGTGCCGCCTTCAAATTCTCGCCATGCTCGGCCAACGACATCACTTCACAGTCTTCGCTCACAAGCCGGCCCGGCTTTCCGGGATAGGCAAAGAACGCCACCGGTTCACTGGCTCCGACGAGGATCAGGAGATCGATGTCGGCAAGGAGGGTGCGCGCGGAGCCGATCGGATATGGAACGCGGGTAGGCGCAACGCGGCCCCGGCCGCGCTGCATCCGGGCGATCAGAACGTCGCTGAACAGCCGGACATCCGAAACCGCCGATATCTGTCCGGCGA
>NZ_RZST01000519.1:0-2804 GCF_003997575.1 Mesorhizobium sp. M1A.F.Ca.IN.022.07.1.1 | reverse complement strand
CCCGCCGCTCAAGCTGGTGCTCGAGCTCGGGCCGCTGCTGGTCTTCTTTTTCGCCAATGCGCGCGGCGAATGGCTGGCGCAGAAATTTCCGGCCTTGGCCGAGCTCGGCGGCCCGATCTTCGTCGCCACCGGCTTGTTCATGGCCGCCACCGCCTTGGCGCTGATCGCCTCGTGGCTGCTCACCCGCACCTTGCCGATCATGCCGCTGGTGTCGGGCGTCGTCGTCCTTATCTTCGGCGCGCTGACGCTCTATTTGCAGGACGACGTCTTCATCAAGATGAAGCCGACCATCGTCAACACGCTGTTCGGCGGCGTGCTGCTCGGCGGCCTTTTCTTCGGCAAGTCGCTGCTTGGCTACGTCTTCGACTCGGCTTTCAGCCTCGATGCCGAAGGCTGGCGCAAGCTCACCTTCCGCTGGGGCCTGTTCTTCCTCGTCCTGGCCCTCGTCAATGAAGTCGTGTGGCGGAATTTTTCAACCGATGCCTGGGTTACCTTTAAGGTCTGGGGCATCATGCCGATCACGCTTCTCTTCACCTTCAGCCAGATGCCGCTGATCATGCGCCACTCGCTGGAGGAAAAAGCCAAGGAAGAGCAGGCGAGTAAATAGAGCAGGTTCCGGGGAGGGGGCGGCATGGAATTCCTCACCACGCGCGATGAGCTGAGGACGATCTACAAGACGCCGCGGCCGACCGACGGGTCGATCCGCAAGGAACTCAAGGCGCTCGATGGCCACTGCCGTTCCTTCATCGGCAAGAGCCCATTCGTGCTGATCGGCTCCTCCGACGGCGCCGGCAATGCCGACGTGACCCCGAAGGGCGACAAGCCCGGCTTCACCGCCATCCTCGACAGTTCCACCATCGCCATCCCTGACCGTCCAGGCAACAACCGGCTGGACACGCTGGAAAACATCGTTCGTTACCCGTCGGTAGGGCTGCTCTTCCTCATTCCCGGCATGAACGAGACGCTGCGCGTCAACGGCGAAGCCCACATAACCATCGACGCCGGACTGCGCGCCCGCCTGGCCGTCGACGGCAAGGAGCCGCTGAGCGTCATCGTGGTGACGGTCAAGGCCGCTTACATGCACTGCGCCAAGGCCTTTATGCGCTCCGAGCTGTGGGAGCCGGAGACCTGGTATGACCGGGCGAGCCTGCCGACGCTCGGCCAGATCATCCGCGACCAGCTGGCGCTTACAGAGAGCGCCGGCGAGATCGACCGCGAACTGGACGACGATTACCGGCAGACCATGTGGTAGGCTCCCGGGCACGATTCGTCCGAACCGCCCCCGTCACCCTTGCTGAACCTCCTCGCCATATCCGGCAGCCTGCGCGCCGCCTCGACGAATTCGGCCCTTGTCGCGGCGCTTGCCGCCAACGTGCCTGCGGATTGCCGCGTCACCGTCTATGACGGGCTCGGCCGCTTGCCGATCTTCAACCCGGATGAAGAGGGCGAGCGCACGCCGTGTGAGGCAAGATACCTGATCGAGGCCGTCACCCGCGCCGATGGCGTCATCGTCTCCTGTCCCGAATACGCCCATGGCGTGCCGGGCGGCATGAAGAACGCGCTCGACTGGCTGGTGTCGCGCGACGCCGCCGTCGGCAAGCCGGCGTTGCTGGTGCACGTCTCGCCGCGCTCGCTCTTTGCCCGCGCCGCCCTTGCCGAGACCATGCGCACGATGTCCTTCGCGCTTTACGAAGAGACCGCGCTCGAGATCGCGCTGCTCGGCAAGAAGCCGCCGGAGGTGGAAGAAATCCTGGCTGAGCCGACCAGTCGGCAGGCGATGCGCGACGCGGTTCGGGCTTTCGCCGGCTTTATCCGCGGCCGCTGACGCCGATGCCGGTCAATAGGTCTTCGCCCCATTCACCATCAGCCAGACCACATAGAGCGAGGTGGTGCCGCAGATGTAGAGGCGGTTGCGCTTGGCGCCGCCGAAGACGCAGTTGGCGACGACTTCCGGCACTTTGATCTTGCCGATCAGCGTGCCGTCCGGCTCGTAGCAATGGATGCCGTCGGCGGCGCTCGTCCAGATGCGCCCGCTTTCGTCGAGCCGGAAGCCGTCGAACAGGCCGGCCGTGCAGTCGGCGAAGACCTTGCCGCCCGAGACCTTCTTGCCGGCCTTGCCGACATTGAAGACGCGGATATGCGCGGGGTTCTTGGCGCCATGGGTGCGGCCCGTGTCGGCGACATAAAGCAGGCTTTCATCGAGCGAGAAGGCGAGCCCATTGGGCCTGACCATGTCGGTGATGACGGCATCGATCTCGCCCGTGCCGGGGTCGACGCGGTAGACATTGCAGGCGCCGATCTCGCTCTCGGCGTGGTCGCCTTCATAATCGCTGTCGATGCCGTAGGCGGGATCGGTGAACCAGATCGAGCCGTCGGAACGGACGACGACGTCGTTGGGCGAGTTGAGCCGCTTGCCGCGCCATTTGTCGGCGACGGTGGTGACCGAACCGTCAGGCTCGGTGCGGCTGACGCGGCGGCCCGAATGCTCGCAGGTGATCAGCCGGCCCTGCCGGTCGACGGTGTTGCCGTTGGAATTGCCGGACGGCTGGCGGAAGACGCTGACGCTGCCATCGGTCTCATCGTAGCGCAGCATGCGGTTGTTGGGGATGTCGGACCAGACGAGGTAGCGGCCGGCGGCGAACCAGGCCGGGCCTTCCGCCCACCGGCACCCGGTGAACAGCTTCTCAACCCGCTCATTGGCGTTGAACAGCCGCGAAAAACGCGGATCGAGAAGTTCATAGTCAGCGGCCGTCATGCTTTCCCTCCCGGCAATCAAAAGACGCGCGATCAAGCCAGCACAGAGC
>NZ_RZST01000518.1:0-2812 GCF_003997575.1 Mesorhizobium sp. M1A.F.Ca.IN.022.07.1.1 | reverse complement strand
GGGCGCGGCCTGCTCTTCGGCTGCAGCGACCGGCGGCGCGCCCTCGGGAGCTTCGACTTCCGCTTCTTGGCCTTCGAGACCATCGCCGGCATCGGCATCGGCAGCGATCTCGCCTTCCTCGCGGCGATTGCGCTTGCCGCCGCGCTTGCCGCGACGGCGCTTCTTGCCCTGCCCCTCTTCAGCTGCTTCCGCCCCGGCCGGTGCTTCAGCCGTTACCTCGGCTGCTGCTTCGCCAGCAATCGTGCCGGCGTCCGCAGGTGCGGGGGCCGAGACGGCATCGCCATGGCCTTGATGCTCGCGGTCGCGATCCTTGCCGCCGCGCCGCCGACGGCGTTTGCGGCGCTTGCGGCCGCCTTCGCCGTCCTCGGACCGCTGCGGATGCTGTCCCTGCTGTGGATGGCGCGGCTGTTCGGCCTGGACCGATACCTCTTCTTCCTCCTCGACGACGATCTCGTCCTCGGGCTCTTCCGGCTCGACATAGGTCGGCAGGCTGCGCACCTCGACGAAGCCTTCCGGCTTCTCAGCCACCGCGCCGCGGAAGATCGCGTAGTGTTGCGCGCCCAGCGTCTCGTCGGCTTCGAGCGTGATGCTCAGGCCGAACCGGGCCTCGAGCTCGACCAGATTGGCGCGCTTGTGGTTGAGCACATACAGCGCGGTCGCCGCCGGCGTGCGCACTGTGATGTGGCTGCGCGAATCCTTGAGCAGGAATTCCTCGATTGCCCGCACCACCATCAGCGCCACCGAGGAGTCCGATCTCACATGGCCTGTGCCGCCGCAATGCGGGCAGGGCTTCATCGTCGATTCCAGCACGCTGGCACGGATGCGCTGGCGCGACATCTCCATCAGGCCGAAATGCGAGATGCGACCGACCTGGATGCGGGCGCGATCGTTCTTGAGGTGATCCTTCAGCCGCTTCTCGACCGCGCGGTTGTTGCGGTTCTCCTCCATGTCGATGAAGTCGATGACGATCAGGCCGGCAAGGTCGCGCAGCCTGAGCTGCCGCGCGACTTCCTCGGCGGCCTCCAGATTGGTGTGGAGCGCGGTGTCCTCGATCGAATGCTCCTTGGTGGAGCGGCCGGAGTTGACGTCGATCGAGACCAGCGCCTCGGTCTGGTTGATGATGATGTAGCCGCCGCTCTTCAGCGTCACTTGCGGCTGCAGCATCCGGTCGAGCTGCGCCTCGATGCCGTTGCGCACGAAGATCGGCGTGGTGTCGCGGTAGGGCTGAACCACCTTGGCATGGCTCGGCATCAGCATCCGCATGAAGTCCTTGGCCTCGCGGTAGCCGTCCTCGCCGGAGACCAGGATCTCGTCGATATCCTTGTTGTACAGGTCGCGGACCGAGCGCTTGATCAGGCTGCCTTCCTCATAGACCAGGGCAGGGGCCGTGGACTGCAGCGTGAGATTGCGGACATTTTCCCAAAGCCGCATCAGATATTCGTAGTCGCGCTTGATCTCGGCCTTGGTGCGGCTTTCGCCGGCGGTGCGCAGGATGACTCCCATGCCCTGCGGCACCTCGAGATCGGCGACGACCTCCTTCAGCCGCTTGCGGTCCTGGGCATTGGTGATCTTGCGCGATATGCCGCCGCCACGCGCGGTGTTCGGCATCAAGACCGAATAGCGGCCGGCGAGCGACAGATAGGTGGTCAGCGCCGCGCCCTTGTTGCCGCGCTCTTCCTTGACGACCTGGACCAGTAGGATCTGGCGGCGCTTGATGACTTCCTGGATCTTGTACTGGCGGCGCACCGGCTTGCGGCGGTTGCGAACCTCTTCAAGCGCATCCTCGGCGCCGACCGATTCGATTTCGTGTTCGTCCGAATGTGCGGACGAAACTTCTTCGAGCATGCCGCGATCATCGTCGCTGGGAGCGGCTTCCTCGGCCGGAGCGACCTCGCTGGTCGATTCGGCCTGCACCGGTTCCGAAATCACATCCGCATCGATGCTCGCGGCGATCGAAGTGGGGCCGCTCTCGGAAGGCTGGCGATTCTCGCTGTCGGTCGCATCGGCGTCTTCGGTGTCGCTGCCGGCTTCGGGGGCCTTGTTCTCCTCTTCGCCGGCTCCCTCGGCTACGGTCTCAACGGTTTCGGAGCCTTCGGTGGCTTCGGTCGAGGTATCGGCCGCATCGCCGGGCTCATCAGCGGAAGCGCTGGAAGCTGCGACCTCATCGGCGCTTTCGCCGCCTTCGTCGGCACCGGCAGCATCGGAACCGCGCTTTTGCTCTGCCCGGTCGCGGTTCTTGCCGCCGCGCCGGCGGTTGCGGCGGCCGCCGCGATCGCGCGCCTGCTGTTCCTCGCCGGTCTCGGCCTCCTCGTCCTCTTCGTCGTCCGCCTCCTGCGCTTCGGCGCGCAGCAGGGCCTGACGGTCGGCGACCGGGATCTGGTAATAGTCGGGGTGAATTTCACTGAAGGCGAGAAAACCGTGACGGTTGCCGCCATATTCGACAAAGGCTGCCTGAAGGGAAGGTTCGACGCGGGTTACGCGGGCGAGATAGATGTTTCCTTTGAGCTGCTTCTTGTCCTGGGATTCAAAGTCGAATTCTTCGATGCGGTTACCGCGAACGACAACAACGCGTGTTTCCTCCGGGTGGGAGGCGTCTATCAGCATCTTGTTGGGCATTATTTCGTTTCCTCCCGGCAGCCATCAGCCGCAGCTGGCGAGGCAGACCCCGCCGCTGTGTGCCTGGATTTGTGTGGCTGCCGGATAATTGAATGTCCGCCGGCCGGAGCTTGAGCGCGATGGCGGTGCCGCCCGCAGCCACAATGGCGCGGTTCGATGCGGACCTTTCCATGATTGAGCTTGAAGCCATCGGCAC
>NZ_RZST01000517.1:0-2816 GCF_003997575.1 Mesorhizobium sp. M1A.F.Ca.IN.022.07.1.1 | reverse complement strand
GGTCGGGCTTGCGGGCTTTTGCCCGCTGTCATTCGAAGAGATCGATCACTGGCCTGGGGGCCGCGCCTTCAGCCGCCATTTCCGCCTGTGTCATCACGGTCACGACTAAACCCACGGGAAGCTGCGGACCGGACCTGGCAAGATCCTGGTTAAGGGCGAAGGTCTTCGCCACCATGCCCGAGAAGACCTTGCGATAGTGCCTTGCAAGAAGAGTGGACAGCGTCGTGCCTTCCGTCCTGACGGTGACGGTCTCGGTCATGGGCTCCAATCCAGAATCGTGTCCGAGCGGCTAAGTGTTTTCGCCGGGCGGCTGATCGTTGAGCAGGGTGGCCAGTGCGGTCGTGATCTGCGGCATGAAGAACGGCTTCGCAATCATTACGCTGTTGGGGACGCCTTCGGAAGGCCAATGAACGGCGCTGTCGCCGCTGACGTACATTACCGGCATGGCAGCATTTACCGCACGGATTTCGCGAGCCAAATCCCAACCTGATTTCCCCGGACCCAGACGAATGTCGGTAATGAGGGCTTTGATCGTCTCAGGCGCCGCATCGAACGCGCTCAATGCAGCTTCGGCACTGGTCAAGCCCGACACGGCAAAGCCAGCTTCCTCCAATGCGGTTTCGATTTCCAAGAGGATGAGAGGTTCGTCCTCAACGACCAGAATCGTGCCGCCGCCCATAGGGTCCCTTCCCTGATTTGGCCTACTACGCTCTGGACAGCGGTTCGGTTCCAAGGAAAGTAATCGTTTTCGCGCGCCTTTAGCCGAGCAGCGAAAACAGCGATGCGAAGAAGTCGCTCGCCGCCGGCGCCGCCGATTTCTGCATCTTGACGGTGATATCCACGACTTGGCCGACCCCGTCGCGATCGAGGAATGCGTGCTCGTCGCTGATCGACTGCACCACGTAGAAGCCGAACACGCTGCCGTCGCCCCTAGTCACCAGCTGCGGCGTGCCGGCGAGCTGCGCGTTGCGCAGGATGTTCAACGTGCCCAAACCGCCAAGCTTCGACGGGATCAGGCGACCGGAGACGGTGAGCGTTTCCGACCCGACGCCCACATCCTCGAGGGGCGGCATCGCGCCGACCACCGGCTTTTCCGCATAGTCGTGCGTCGTCTCCCGGCCATGCGTATCGATGTTGAAGGAGAGATCGCACTCGACCAGACCGATCTTCATCAGCATCAGCGCGGCCCTCCGAAATCGATCGCCTGCCCGCGTGTATCTGCCTGCACCTGCTGGCCGGTCGTCCTGCCGCCGAGCGAGCCGACCGGCCGCATCAGATCGGCCCTGGCCGAAGACAGGAAGCCGCTGACGCCGGCGATGAAGGCAGCGGCGGCGTTCTTGCCGAACGACGATCCCGCGCCCACGACGCCAGACGTAAAGGTCTGCGCGGCGTTTTGGCCCGCCTGCGTGCCGCCCTCGGCGATCTTGCTGCCGGCGTCGGCGCCGCCGGATTGCAGCCGACGCTCGAATTCGTCAGCATTGAAGCCGGCGACGTTCGGGCCGATGCCCGGGAGACCTGGTGCCGGCGGCACATAGGCCTGGCCACCCCTGGCAGCCGCATGACGCCCTTCGGCGTACGCCTGGTACTGCCGCTCGGCAGGGGTCATCTCTGCCCAGTTCCTCGGACGTGGCGTGGGGATCGGCGTGCTCGAGGCCGGCATGCCGGTGTTCGGCTCGCGCGTCTCGCGATCTTCGAGGATCTTCGTCTGCAGCGCATCGAAGACACTCTTGATCTCACCGCGGCCGAGCTGCGCCAGCGCATCGCGGAACGCCTTCTCGTCCGACGCGCCGGTGAAGCGATCGAAGAACCCAAGCTCGGGATGCTGCTTGTTGTAGCGATCCTTGAACTCGCCCATATAGGCCAGCGGATCGCGGCCGCTTGCCCGCAGCGTCTCATAGCCCTTGTCGACGGCCATCATGTCGGACAGACGGCTGTTGACCTTTTCGAGGACCGGGTTGAGTGCCCTGCCGGAGAGGTCGCCAAGCGCCCTCCCCGTTTCCTGAATGTTGTTGATCAGCTGCTGCCAGTTGCCTTCGGCATCGCCGGTGATCTGGGCGAAATCCTTTGCCACGGTGCCGGCCGAGCTGCCGAGCGCGTCGAGGTGCTTCTCCAGCTCCGGCATCTGCGTCAGCAAAGCGCGCATGCCCTGCTGCATCTGGATGTCGGTGAAGATCAGGGGCAGCTTCGAGAGGTCGCCCTTGAGCGCCTTCTGCGTCTGCTCGACCAGCGTCTGGATGACGTCGCCGCCCTCCTTTCTGGTGCGGTCGAGTTCCTTGCGGATGTCGATATGATACTTCTTGAAGTTCTTGGCCACCTCGTTGCCATAGGCCTTCTGCAAGATATTCGAGAAATTGGTCGCGGCCTCCGCCGAGGATCCGGTCTGGTTGCGCACGATCTCCAGCATGGCCGCCAGGCGCTTGAGACCTTCGGTGCCCTTGTAGCCGAGCGCGGCGAAGGCGGGCGCGATGGCCGGCAGTTCCGCCGCCATGTCCTTCAACTCGAATTTGCCGGCCTTGCCCTCGAAGGCGAGGATGTCGAAGGCCTCCTGCATCCTCTCGGCGGTGATGCCGAGCGAGTTGGCCAGCGCGTCGGCCGTCAGCGCGATGTCGGACATCTCGGCGCCGGAGGCTTGGGCAGTGCGGGCGACTGACGGCAGGAAAGCGAGCCCCTCCTCGAGCGACCGGCCGGAAGCGATCAGCGTCTCAAGCCCCTGCACGACATTGTCGAACGGAAGCTTCGACTTGTCCGCTAGCTCCTGCAGCACCGCGATCGTGGGCTTGATCGCGGTCGCCGGCTTGTCGGCGTTGATGATGATG
>NZ_RZST01000516.1:0-2838 GCF_003997575.1 Mesorhizobium sp. M1A.F.Ca.IN.022.07.1.1 | reverse complement strand
GCCGTAGACCTTCGAGGCCGGCGCCGGCTGCCGCATCCAGTCGACGAATCCGGCGGGCAGGATCTGCGCGCCGTTCCAGACACCGCCCTGCAGCAGGAACTGGCCGAAGCGGGCCCAGTCGTGCGCCGTGGCGTAGAGATAGGACGAGCCGACGAAAGTGCCTCGCTCGTCGGTTTCGAGCACCGCGCTGTGCATACCGAGCGGCTCAAACAGCGCCGTGCGCGGCCAGCTCAGCGCCTTCACCTTGTCGCCGATTGCCTCCTGCCACAGCCGCGACAGCATGACGGCCGTACCGCTCGAATAGGAAAATGCCTTGCCCACCTCGCCGCCGAGCGGCTTGGCCTCGGCAAAGCCCGCCATGTCCGGCTCGAGATAGAGCATGCGCGTCACGTCGGCGACGTCGCCATAGTCCTCGTTGAACTCCAGCCCGCTCGACATCGCCATCATGTCGGCAAGACTGATCGCCGCCCGACCGTCGGCCTTCCACGGCGAGAACAGGCCCTTGTTGTCGAGCGCCATCTTGCCGTCCTTGACCAGCGTGCCGACGATCGCGGCATTCACCGTCTTGGTCATCGACCAGCCGAGCAGCGGCGTCTTGGCCGAAAAACCCTCGCCATAGCGTTCCGCGACGATGCGGCCGTTCTTCACCACCACGACCGCGCGCATGCCTGTCCCGACAATCGCGGCATCGTCGACGATCTTCGTGACGGCGGGGTTTTGCAGGGCGTCCACCCTTTCGCCCTCCGGCCAGAGCGCATCCTGCGAGGCCACCGCCAAAGGCTCTATATGGACGGAGGTCTGCCGCGCCCTGCCGGTGTCGCCATCCGGAACCGACGCGCAGCCGACCCCGTCGCGCTCTACGGCGACGCTCTTGCCCAGCGTCCAAAGCAGGCCCGCCGAAACAAGGCCCCTTTCCTTGTCGACGGATACCTTCATCAGCTTGAGCAGCGGATGGCCCGGCGCCTGCACGTCGACGGCCAGCACTTCATTCGGGTCGCGGCCGGCGATGAACACGTTGGAGCAGACGATCTTGGCCGCATAGCCCGAGCCGACACGGATCAGTTCGGGCGGCGCAAAGTAGAGCCAGGCGAAGAGCGCGATCACCGCCAGCACAATGAGGCCGAACAGCCATTTGATGAACTTCACGACATCCCGCATCTTTCCGCCCTTGGGTTTTCCGGTTCGCTTTATGTCATTGATTTGCCGCCATTGCTTCTCCAAAATCATGGTCGATGTCGAGCGCCGTCAATGGATTATCAACCATGTTCGGCGATGAACGGAGAGACTGGGCGGTCCTGTGGGGCGACCGTCCGGAGGGGGCCCGCGGAAGCGACCACCATCAGTGAAGGACCCATCAGCGGCCGGCTGATCCCGGCTCGGGGGATATCATGCGCCGTCTTGCGGCCATCCTGATGCTGACGCTGTTGAGCGCCTGCTCGACCGTGGACGATCTATCGCCGCTGGCGCCGTCATCGCAGACGGTCGCCCTGCGCGCGCCCCGTTTCGAAGATTCCAAGCCGCATGAGTGGGACAGCGGCGCGCCGTGGAATTATGCTGTCCACGGCACCGACGTCTCAAAATACCAGACCTCTGTCGACTGGCCGACGGCCAAGGCCAGCGGCATCTCCTTCGCCTTCATCAAGGCGACCGAGGGCGGCGATCGCTTCGACGATTATTTCAACGAGCACTGGGCACGCACCAAGGCCGTCGGAATCCCGCGCGCGGCCTATCATTTCTTCTATTTCTGCACCCCGGCCGCCACCCAGGCGCGCTGGTTCATCGCCAATGTTCCGAAAGATCCCTCGGCGATGCCGCCGGTGCTCGACATGGAATGGAACCCGAAGTCGCCGACCTGCCGACTGCGCCCTGATCCCGCGACGGTGCGCAGCGAGATGACCACCTTTCTCGAGATCGTCGAGCGCCATTATGGCAAGAAGCCGATCATCTATACGTCGCTCGACTTCTTCGATGACAATAACCTGGCGACGTTCCGCGGCTATCCTTACTGGCTGCGCTCGGTCGCCGGCCATCCGCGCCAGAAGTATGGCAGCCATCCTTTCACCTTTTGGCAGTACACCGGAACCGGCATCGTGCCCGGCATGACCGGCAAGTCCGACATCAATGTTTTCAACGGCTCGGAAGCCGCCTGGAACAAGTGGCTGCGGCAGAACACCCGTTGACATCGGCCCCCTTGCCTGCTTTCGACATGGCGGGCGGTGATAGTTGCAACCGCTGGCGATGCGGAGCGGCGCACCCCACCGGGGTGCCGCACGGCGCTCCTGAATTTTGAAATCTACGCATGATGCGTCCGCATCCGGCCGTGATCATGCCCCGGTCTCGTAAGGGAAGCGATGCGATTGCGCGTTGAAATCCTGGCGGCGCTGCTGGTCGGCGCTTTCGCTTGGCCTGCGGCGGCGCAGGAATGCGGCGGCGATTTCGAAGCGTGGAAACAGGGCGTGGCCGCGGAAGCCAAGGCAGCCGGCGTCGGCGCCGTTGGCCTGAAGGCGCTGGAAAATGCCGCGATCGATGAGAAGGTGCTGGCGCGCGACCGCGCTCAAGGGGTGTTCGCCCAGACCTTCACCCAATTCTCGAACCGCATGATCTCGGCCTATCGCCTGAAGCAGGGCGCGGCCAACCTCAAGAAATATGCCGACGTCTTCGCGCGCGCCGACAAGGAATTCGGTGTGCAGCCGGCCGTCATCACAGCGTTCTGGGGACTGGAGACGGATTTCGGCGCCGTGCAGGGCGATTTCCACACGCTGGACGCGCTGGTCACCCTCGCGCATGACTGCCGCCGCCCTCAGTTGTTCCGGCCGCAATTGGTGCCGTTGCTGACCT
>NZ_RZST01000515.1:0-2852 GCF_003997575.1 Mesorhizobium sp. M1A.F.Ca.IN.022.07.1.1 | reverse complement strand
CCACCGCCGCGCCCGCGCAGCTGACCGCCAGTTCCGCAGCAACCGCCCCCAAGGCCAATCTGACGCTCGGCACGGGCTCGACCAAGATCGCCATGCTTTTGCCGCTCTCCGCCCCCGGCAGCGCGGGCGCGGCGGTGGTGGCTCCGGCCTGGCTTGCCGGAACGGCGATCGCCGCGGGGTCCAGCACCTCCGATGCGCCGTTCTTCGACTGGCAGCCGGAGATCGCCGCGACCACGGCAAAGGCGAGCGCCGGTAAAGTGCGCAGCGGTTTCCCGTCCGCGATTGCGCAGAAACGCATAGCCGGACCAGTTCGGCGTTTCCCGGAAACGCTGAACCGCTCCAACGCTCGCGAAAACCCGCGTCGGAAATGCCGCGCCACGCCGGCATGCGTGGCGACCCACGCCGGTCGCACGCAAGCGTCGGCCTCGGCGCAGACTGTCTTTGCCATCATCGCAGCTGGTCGGCGCGCCCGTCAGCTCAGTGCATGTACTCGACCATGCGGTCGTGGAAGCATTCGCACTTGTTGAGGTAGTCCTCGTCCTTGTAGTTGGTCTTGAGATAGCCATAGGCCTTGCCGCAGGCGACCTTGGCTTCCGAGGCCCAGACGAAGGCGGGGCGCGACGAGTTGATCCATTCCGGGCTGTTGGCGACGGCGACCGATTCGTCCATCAGCTTCACCACATGGTCCTTGAGCTCGACCATGTTGTCGGTCAGCACCAGGTCCGAGGTGCCGACGGTGCGGCAGTAATTCACCGCCGGCTCGCCGATGATATCTGCGGCAAAGCCGGTCGACCCGGCGAGCAGCACTGCGACGGCCGAAGCCAGCAGTCTTACGGAATGTTTCATGTAAGCCCCTCTCCAAATTGCGAATTCACGGTTCGCTAACCTAGCATAGCAGCACGGCCGCGCATAAGCACTAAATCGTGGCCGTGTGCTGTTGATGGTTCGAGTCATCATAGAGGATGTTGATCGTTCCGGCCGCAGGCGCGTTCTGAAGAACGGCGACATCGACGAAGTTGGCGGGATTGCCCGAGCCGCTGGCGTCCACGCTCACCGCATTGGTTTCGCTGTTATAGTGGACGTAGTTGCTGATATTGCCAGCAGGCGCGGTGTCGAACAGGGCGCTGAGGTCGATCTTGTCGCCCTCCGAGCCGTGGTAGTCGGTGATCAGATCCTTGATGTCCAGGCTGTCCAGCTTGAACGTATCGGCGCCCGAAGTGCCGGCCATTGTCGACGCAGCTCCGGAAGCGGCGCTGTCGAAATTGCCGAAGCCGATATCGGCGACCGCGCCCGTCTCGCCGTTGGCGGTCGTGAAAGTTGCTTCGCCATAGGTCAGGACCGAGCCGTCGGCCGACACCGAATGCTGGTTGTTGCTTTCCAGTCCGATCTCTACGATGCCCAAAGCGGCAAGGCTCTTGAACTCACCTGGGTCCGACACGCCATTGCCATTGGCATCCTGCCAGACACCAAATTGCGCGAAGTCGTGGTCGGCGGCGGTCAGCTTACCGTCATGGTTCGTGTCGTAGACCTGCTCGAGCGCGGCAAGGTCGGTCGCAGCACCCGCGGCGTGCTGGGTGAAGACGATTTCCGAACCGTTGTTCACCTTGCCGTCGCCATTGAGGTCGATCGCCAGGATACCGTCATGCGAATCTACCCAGGCGGTCTTCGAGGCGACACCATCGCCGTCGTAGTCGAACGAGACGGTGGAGTGCGTGAGATCGGTGGTCTGGATTCCGTCGTGGTTGAGGTCGAGCACCACCGGGGTGGCGACGGCGAAGGGCGTCAAGCCGTCTTTTACGTGAACAGTGAAATTCGCCGTTCCAGTCTGGTCGCCGTCACCGTCCGTAAGCTGCAGCGTCACCGGAATGGTGTGGTCGACCGTGGTCGATGTCACACCGACGTCCGTGAGGTTGAGCTTGGTCTTGCCCGAAGACTCGTATGCGTCGACCCAGGCGATCTGCAGGCCTGCAGGCGAATTGATCGTCAGCGACGTCGCACCGGTCGTTGGAATGAAGGAAGCGGTGCTTCCGTCGGTGTAGTGGGCGACGAACTCGACCTTGTTGCTGGCGCTCACTGCGTCGAACGAAAATTTGGCATAGCTGACATTCGCCATGGTGATGGCCGGGGGCGTATAGCCGCCGGCGCCGTCGTAGTCGTTCGGCGCACCGAAATCGAAGCGCATGAACTCGCCCGCGTCGAAGTTGTTGTTGCCAAGTCCCCAACCGGCGGTCGAGCCGTTGACGTTGGACGTCTGCGCGAGCGACGGATCGCCGCCTGCCAGCCAGGCAGCCTCATGAGCTCCAGTGAAGATGCCGCCGGCATCCGTGGGCGCCCAGCCGGTCACCATCACGATGTTCTGACCGCCGGCCGTCACGACGATGGAGTTGCTGGGGCCGGCGCCGAATGAACCGCTCGAGGCAATGGAGACATTGCTTGTCATGCCGTCAAGTTTGGCCAGCAGATCGAAGGTGTATTGCCCCGAGGTGCCGGCCGCGGTGTTCACCGTGACCGTGAAGACCGCCGTGTCGCCGGCGTCGTGGCTTCCGTTGTTGTTGTTGTCGGCGTAGGCCGTCAGCACGTTGCCGACCTGCTCTGTGACAAGATTGTGCCCATTGGAGGTCAACCCGGTTGTATTGACCGTGATCGTCATGGCCGCGCCGGCGCCGTCAGCACCGGGAACGAAATTGATGGCCCCGACGGCGGGCGTCTGCGCGGGGTCGTTGCTGGCCTGCTGGCTCTGCACGCTGTTCAGCGTCGGCACGTCGTCGACGATGTTGGCCGAGAGCGTGCCGGTGGCGTTCTGGCCGTCCTGGTCGGTGAGCGAGACGGTCATGTTCTCGAACAGGCTGTTG
>NZ_RZST01000514.1:0-2856 GCF_003997575.1 Mesorhizobium sp. M1A.F.Ca.IN.022.07.1.1 | reverse complement strand
CTTCGGACCCTTGTTGAGGTTGACCTCGATGAGGCGAACCGCCTCGGTCTCCGACATGCGGTTGACGGCGGCGATCTCGCGAGCCATGCGGTCGAGCGCGGCTTCGTAAAGCTGGCGCTCGGAATAGGACTGCTCCGGCTGGTTGTCGGCGCGATAGAGGTCGCGCACCACTTCCGAGATCGAGATCAGGTCGCCGGAATTGATCTTGGCATCATACTCCTGCGCGCGACGCGACCACATCGTGCGCTTGATGCGGGCGCGGCCCTGCACGACCTTCAGCGCGCGATCGACATAATCCTCTTCCGAGAGCTTGCGCATGCCGATAGAGGTCGCCTTGGCGACCGGCACCTTAAGCCTCATCTTGTCCTTCTGGAAATCGATGACGAACAGCTCCAGCTTGTGACCCGCGACTTCCTGCTCGTCGATGGCCACGATCTGGCCGACGCCATGCGCCGGGTAAACGATAAACTCACCGGTCTTGAACCCGTGACGGGCCGCGGTGGACTTCTTCTGCGGGGTGATCGTTGCCATTACGCCCTGAACTCCTTAGTTGTAGCGCCGGCATGGCGGCGCCGGCTGAACTCAGACGATCGGCGGAAGCCGATCTTTAGCCGCACAACAAGTGAACTCACCGGAATAAGCCGGGGCCGACAAACCGCACGAATGCGATTGCCTGCCCCAGATCGCTCTGGTCCGGATTTGAAAAGTTCACCTTTCAGTGATTTGGGGCGTTAGCGCCATAAATCGACGTTGTGTCACCGGCATGTTTCGCGGATATAACACAAAAAGTCGGAAGAATCAAGGTTTTGCTGCATTCGCTAACGCCATGCGCCATCGCTGGCTGTCAAGACAGCAATTGTATCGGCTCGCTTACGTGGCGTCATGCCGGCTTGCCCGGTCCAGCCTTCAGTCGCCTTCGCCGGGCTCCGGCGAGAAATACTTCTCGAACTTCCCGGCCTCGCCGTCGAAGTTCTTGGCGTCGGCCGGCGGCTCTTTCTTGGCAGTGATGTTGGGCCATTTCTCCGCGTATTCGGAATTGACCTGCAACCATTTGTCGAGCCCGGACTCGGTGTCCGGCTTGATCGCGTCGGCCGGGCATTCCGGCTCGCACACGCCGCAGTCGATGCACTCGTCAGGATGGATGACGAGCATGTTCTCGCCTTCGTAGAAACAGTCGACCGGACAGACCTCGATGCAGTCCATGTATTTGCATTTTATGCAATTATCGGTCACGACATAGGTCATCGCAGGCTCCGGGACGTCCCGTATTTGCTGGGCTTTTTTGGTGAGGTAACGCCTTTGCCCGCCGCTTGCAAGGGCAGGACTTCCCGCCTGAGCCGGCATCGCGGAAAGGAATTCCGCGCGCCTGCCGCGACGAGGTTCCGTCGAATCTTCTAGTCCTCGCCGAGCAGCCGGTCCGTCTGCCGCCGCTGCCGCTTGGTCGGACGGCCGGTGCCGGCTTCGCGCAGCGCCGGAATGGCGTCAGGAACCGCCTCGCCCTTGGGCGTCGGCGGCGGCGACATATCCTCGTAAAGCAGCCGCGCCTCGTCGGCAGGACCACGCCGGGCGCCGGGCCCAAGCACCTTCCAGACAAGGATTCGGCGGTCGAGCGTGATGGTCAGCACATCGCCGGCCTTGACCAGATCGGAGGCCTGCGCTGCTTTGTCGCGATTGATGCGGACGCGCCCGGCAACGACGAGCTTCGCCGCCAGCGACCGGGATTTCACCGCACGCGAGAAGAACAGCCATTTGTCGATGCGCTGGCGGCCTTCTCCAACCATCGGGACCGGCCGAGGCTATTTCTTCAGCTGGTCGCGCAAGGCGGCGAGCTTGGCAAAGGGTGAATCCGGATCAAAGCGCTGCGGACGCTCCTCGCGCGGTTTGCCCTGGAAGGCCGGCTTGCTGCCGCCTGCGGCATTGCCTTTGCCGTCCTGCCTGTTGCCTTTCCAGTCCGGCCGGCCCTCGCGGCGGCCCCCCTCGTGGCGATCGGCACGCTCGCCCTGCGGCCTGCCTTCGCGCCGTTCGCCGCCTTCGCGTTCCGGTCTCGGCTTGAACTTCGAGTGGTCGAAGCGCGGCTTGCCGGCCCCGTCGCGCTGGTCGCGGCGGCCCTCACGGGCTGGCCGATCGCCGGCCTGGCCACCCGTGGCAGCCGCCTGGCCATCGCCTGCAGCCTGGCCGTTGCGCGGACGATTGTCGCGGCGATTGTCATAGCGGTGGCGCGGGCGCGAATGGTCGAAGCGCGCCTGCCGCCACAGCAGGATCGGCTTCGGCTCTTCCGGCTCGGCGGGGGGCTCTGCGCCTTCACCGCTTTCGCCCTCGTGGAGAGCGCCGGCGTCGGCGGTGTTGGTGCCGTCTGCATCGTCGGCGCCGTCAGCCCCACCCGCGTCGCTTCCCGCCGCGACCTCCCCCATCGAGGTGGAAGCGTCGCCGCTTTCAGCCGACCCAAACGCTGCTGCAGCGTCCACCGCTGCAGCGGTCTCCACAGGCGGAGTCTCTTCCGCGACCGCAGCCGAAGCTTCCGCCGGATCTTTCGCGTCAGGCTCCGTCGCGGCTTCCGCGATGGCGTCGGCAGGAACTTCAGCGGCAGCCGGCTCGGATCCCTCGATCGTTGCCTCTACAACCGTGTCTGTTGCCACGGCGTGCGCCTCTGCCGCCTGTGCAGCACGCGCAGCCTCTTCCGCCGCAAGCTTCGCAGCCGCGGCCTCGCGGGCGGCATTGTCCAGCGCGTCGAGCTTGGCCTTCACCTCCGCCGCCGGCTTCGGTTCGGCGCGATAGCCAAGGCCTTTGAGGATCTCTTCCATGTCGTCGGCGGTGGCGCCGAGGATCGACATCATGGGCGGCGTCACCATGAAGGCG
>NZ_RZST01000513.1:0-2857 GCF_003997575.1 Mesorhizobium sp. M1A.F.Ca.IN.022.07.1.1 | reverse complement strand
GGGGATGTTCCGCTCGGAGGACAATCTCGAATCCCAATACGCACGTGACGCGCTCAGGCAATTCTACAAGCTCATCCACCGCGGCGGGATCGCGGGCTGCTCGCTGGACAAATTCGAGGCGATCACCGGCCTGTCGCTGACTGCGGAGGAAGGCGGGCTGAAGGACGAGCTGCCGCCGATCCACACATTCCTCAACCGCATGCTGGCGCTGACGATTGCCATGCAGAACCTGTTGTTCGATGCCTTCGAGCAGTTGCTGGCCGCCCGCATCGAGGGCGCCATCGTCGCCGGTCTCTATGACAAGGGTCTGGAGACGCTTGTCGCGGACCGCATGACGGTGAAGGAGCGCAAGCTGATTTACACCCATCCGGTCACCGGCGCCCAGTCGCACCTGCTGACGATCGAACGCATGGATCGCAACAGGCCGATGCCGCTCTCCGAGGCCTTGCATCTTGCCGCTTGTGATCGCCAGGCCAAGCTCATGGTGAACGGCAAGTCCGGCCGCCCGGCCGTGCAGGTTCCCACCCGCTCGGTCATGCTCGACGACGGCTCTGTCCAGCCGCGCGTCGCTCTCATCCGACCGATGGACGAGATGCGTTTCGAGCTGCGTCAGCTCGAAGAAACGAACTGGGAGGAGGCGGACGAACAGATCTTTTCCGCCGCCTGGAGCACCGAGGTCGCCAATCTTCCGGAATTTTCGATCTCGACCATGCATATGGTCTCCGGCCTGCTGTTGCCGATCTGGAAGCTGCTGCCGCAGGATTTCTGCCGCGTCTATCGGCTGGAGACCGATGAAGGCGAGCGCATCGTCGGCCGTCTGATCTCCGCGGAAGGGCTCACCAGGCTTTGCCGAAATTTCGGGCTCGACCGGACCGAGGTCATCAGCGCCGACCAGGTCTGGCAATCGTTGCTCGGCGGCTCCGCGGTCGTCGGTCTTGCGGGCGACATGACGCTGCGCCGGGTGCGGGTGATGAACGACTACCGTGTCGAGCTCACCGGCTTCACCGAAGGGATGCGCGACAGGCTGAGAGCAATAGGCCTGTTCTCCGAAATGATCGCCTGGAAGGTCAGGTTCTTCATTCCGACCACGGATGAAGGACCGGCGATCCTGGCTCGCCTCCTCGAACGACACCACGTCGTCGACGTCGCTGGGCGTGCGTGATCGTCATGTTGTCCGCCTCGGAACTGGCGGACCGTCTCGCGCATAATGCCGAGGCGGTCTGCCGCCGTTATCTCTCCGCCGGCCGTCGGGTTGGCAATTACTGGATCGTCGGCGACGTCGCCAACAGCAAGGGACGTTCGCTCTATGTGCATCTTGCTGGCCCTCGCAAAGGCCGGTGGGCGGACGCGGCGACGACCCAGTTCGGCGACCTGCTCGATCTCGTGCGGGAAACCTGTGGACTGGTCGATTTCCGCGATGTCGCCGATGAAGCACGGCGTTTCCTGAACGAGCCCCAGCCCAGCCCAGCGTCCACCGGTTGCGATGCCAGCGTCCCTTTGATCGGGCGACCGGCTGCGGAACGCGCCCGACGGCTTTTCCGCATGACGCAGCCACTCGCTGGTACGCTGGCAGACAGCTATCTGCGCCAGCGCGGAATCCTGCGGGCATCTCTTCATCCGGCACTGCGCTTCCACCCGTCCTGCTACTACAGGGATCACGTGACCGGCCGGACGAGCAGTTATCCGGCGTTGATCGCCGCCGTGACCGATCGCTTAGGCGCGATCACCGGCGTGCATCGCACATGGCTGGACCCGCAGGGCGACGGCAAGGCGAAGGTCGACGATCCCCGTCGCGCCCTCGGCGGGCTGCTCGGCAATGCCGTTCGCTTCCGCTTTCCTGTCCACGGCCCCGTTCCGGTCATGGCCGCAGGCGAGGGACTCGAGAGCATGCTGTCACTCTCGCACGTGATGCCCGGCATGGCGATGATCTCGGCGCTGACCGCCAACCACCTTGCCGCCTTCCAGCTCCCGTCCGGATGTATGCGCCTCTATATCGCCGCCGACGCCGATGCCGCCGGCCGGCACGGCATCGAGAGGTTGAGCCGCCGCGCGCAGGCGCTCGGGATCCTGCCGCTCGTGCTCGCGCCGGAACTCGGCGACTTCAACGAGGACCTGCGCCGGCTCGGGCCGGACCGGCTCACGGCCCAAATAAGGGCGCAGCTCGCCCCGGAAGACGCTCACGCCTTTCTTCCCGCGTGAGCGCGCCGGGAGACGGAGAAAGGGGCCAGGGCGCGGCGTGGCGGGGAAGGCCGGTCCGCAGGGTGTCCGTCGGGTGGACGCGCGCCCGCGGGCCTGCCGAGAGGCGACCCTTACCATCCGGCGTTCGGGCCTTCAGCGGGTCAGTCAGGTTTCTTCCCCTGCCGGGCCTGGAAGGCGGCCCGGCATTCCTCGCGGATCAAGAAACCTTTCCTCCGCCGCCCGGCGCTGCGCTGGGCCGCGGCGCGAGCGCCGCGGTTCCGGCCGCCCGCCGCATGGAAGGGGATCGCCGTCAGGCCGCGAGAGGCGCGGCCCAAACCGACGGAGACCATCATGAACCTTAACCTTCCCATCGACGATGCCCTCGAGCCCCACCACGCCTCTTCCCCAACCGACCGCTTCATCTACGAGATGCAGATCCACGGCCATCGCCCCTTCCAGGACGAGCTGGACCCGCGCCCGCTGCCTGAGGAGCCAGCCGTCCAGTCGGCGCTGACCGCGATCTTTGACGCCATGTTCGAGATGCTCGGCGACACACGGCTGGAGCCAGATCTTGAAGACCTGCTCTGGTCGACGGTCAATCTCTTCCACCGCGCCGGCGAGCGCATCCAGCGCGAGCTTCAGCGCAACGAAGACGCGCAGCGCACCGGCCAGCGCGAGC
>NZ_RZST01000512.1:0-2886 GCF_003997575.1 Mesorhizobium sp. M1A.F.Ca.IN.022.07.1.1 | reverse complement strand
GTGCTTGGCAAGCGGCAGCGGGTGATGGGAAACCCGCTGCCGCAGGAGCGAAACACGGTGACTGACTGACGTGCTCGGCCCCATGTTTTCCCGGCGGCGGCTGGGGGGTGTTGAAACCGCCGCAAGGAAAAGTCGCTGAGCAATTCCAGGAAAGGCGTGAAGCGGGTTTCCGTCCGGAATTGCGTCAAACAGAGAGTTAGAGCGGTTCTGCGTTCTCGAGGAGCGATTGAACCGCTCTCTCAGATCAGCCCTTTCCGACCGGCAGCGCGACGAAGCGGTTGCTATCGTCGCGGGTGATCTGCATCAGCACGGCCTTGCGGCCCGACTTGGAGGCATCGGTCATGGCCTTGGAAACGTCGTCGGTAGTGTTCACCTCGTTCGAATTGATCGAGGTGATGACGTCGCCGGGCTGGATGCCGCGGTCGGCCGCATCGCTGTCCGGATCGACATCGGTGACCACCAGGCCCTTGCCGTTTTCCGACTTGGTGACGGTGAGGCCGAGATCGGCAAGCGTATCGGCCTTGGCGGGAGCCGCCTGCTTGTTGCCGTCTTCGTTCGAGGCCTGCTTGTCGCTCGAAGGCAGTGTGCCGAGGTCCACCTTGACCGTCTCGTTCTTGCCGTTGCGCCAGACAGTAACATCAACCGACTTGCCCGGCGCATAAGCGCCGATCATGCGGGCGAGTTCCTTCGGCGAGGCGACGTCCTTGCCGTCGACCTGGGTGATGACATCGCCGGCGACGATGCCTGCCTTCTTGCCGGGACCAGCGTCCTGCGCGCTCGAAACCAGCGCGCCCTTGTCCGACTTCAGGCCGAGCGACTCGGCGATGTCGGAGGTGACCGGCTGGATCTCGACGCCGAGCCAGCCGCGCTGGACGGAGCCGTTCTTCATCAGGTCTTCGACCACCTGCTTGGCGGTCGAGGCCGGAATGTCGAAGGCGATGCCGACACTGCCGCCCGACGGCGAGAAGATGGCGGTGTTGATGCCGATCACCTGGCCGTTGAGGTTGAAGGTCGGACCGCCCGAATTGCCGCGGTTGACCGAGGCGTCGATCTGGATGAAGTCGTCATAGGGGCCGGCGCCGATGTCGCGGCCGCGGGCCGAAACGATGCCTGCGGTGACGGTGCCGCCGAGGCCGAACGGGTTGCCGACCGCCACGACCCAGTCGCCGATGCGGATCTTGGAGTCGTCGGCGAAGTCGACATAGGTGAACTTGCCACCGCCATCGACCTTCAGCACGGCGAGGTCGGTGCGCGGATCGGTGCCGATCAGCTTGGCGTCGAGCTCCTTGCCGTCATTGGTGACGACGGTGAAGTCGGAGCCTTCCGAAACCACGTGATTGTTGGTGACGAGGTAGCCGTCCTCAGAAATGAAGAAGCCCGAACCTTGAGCCACGGGGCGCGGCTCGCCATTGCCGTGGTTGCGGTGGTTGAACCGGGGCATGCCGAACTGGCCGCCCTGATCGCCGAAGCCGCGGAACTCCCTGAAGAAGCGGCGCAGCTGCGGATTATCCGGCAGGTTGTCGAAGCCGTTCTGATCGTCGGAGCCGTCATCGGCCGTCGGCTGGATCTTGGCCTTCACCTTGACGCTGACCACCGCCGGCGAGACGCGCTCGACGACGTCGGCGAAGCTCGGAACCTGCGGAGCCTCGACACGCACAGCATCGGCCAGCACGGGCGCAGTGCCGGTGGCAAGCGCGCCTGCGCCGACAGCACCAATCACGGCCAGGGACGCGACAGCCGCCATCAGGCGCTTGCGGGTGCTTGAATATGAATCGGGGGCAATATTCATGGGTCTCGTTTCCTCTTTCGAAGTGGATGCGCTCAGGAGAGCATCCTCGGAAAAGAGACTTAGTGAGGCGCACATTACGGCGCCATTTCCGATATATGAAAATTTTGTAATGTTGGCGCTTTAATCGCGCAGCAGCTTGTCCAGCGCCGCCTGTTCCTCGGCGCTGAGCGTGCTGCCCGGCGCGCGGCGTGAACGGGTGCTGAGCACGATGAAGATGCCGCCGGCCAGAAGCAAAAGCGCCGGGGTGCCCCACAAAAGCGCGTTGCGCAGGCTGAAGCGCGGCTTCAAGAGAACGAACTCGCCGTAGCGCGACACGATGTAATCCATCACCTGCTGGTCGGTATCGCCGGCGACGAGGCGCTGGCGCACGAGGACGCGCAGGTCGCGGGCCAGATCGGCGTCGGATTCGTCGATCGACTGGTTCTGGCAGACCATGCAGCGCAAGCCTTCGGAAAGCGCGCGTGCGCGAGCCTCCAGCGCCGGATCGGGCAGCACCTCATCGGGCTTCACCGCCTGTGCCGCGCCGGCGAAGACCAACGCCAGCAGGAGGATCAGCGAGGCGAGCGAAAACTTCGCTTTCATGTCGGGCTCGCGGGTAAGGCAGCGGCAGCCGGCTTGCGGCGCCTCGCGGGGGCGCCAACGCGCAGGCGGCGGTCGAGCAGCGACACGGCGGCGCCCGCCATCATCACCAGTCCGCCGCCCCAGATCAGCGTCACCAACGGCTTCCACCACAGGCGCACGACGACCGAGCCGTCCTTGCCCTCATCGCCGAGCGACAGATAGAGCTGGCTCACACCCAGCGTCCTGATGCCGGACTCGGTCGTTACCGTCTGCCGCACCGGATAGAAGCGTTTTGCAGAGGTGATCTCGCCATCGGCATTGCCATCGGCGCCAATCAGCAGGAAGCGGCCGCGCTCCTCGGTGAAGTTTGGGCCTTTCTGAGGAAACAGTCCTTCGAAGCGCAGCGTGTGGCCGGAAAGTTCCACCGTCTCGCCGACGCGCATGGTGAGAATCTTCTCCGTGCCGAACGAAAGCGTGCCGACGATGCCGAGCAAGGTGAGCCCGAGGCCGAGATGGGCAAGCGCGGTGCCGAAGAC
>NZ_RZST01000511.1:0-2902 GCF_003997575.1 Mesorhizobium sp. M1A.F.Ca.IN.022.07.1.1 | reverse complement strand
AGGACCGGGGCTTTCGGCGAACATCCAGCCGGTAAAGATACGGCGGATCTTGCGATCGAGCGTGATCTCGTCGACCTCGACGAAGGAATCGGTCTTCGGCTGTTCGGTCTCAGGCCGAGAGTAGCAGACGCGCGGCGTCACCTGCAGGGCGCCGAACTGCACCGTCTCGTCGATATAGACGTCGAAGGTGATGATGCGGCCGGTGATCTTGTCGATGCCGGCGAATTCGGCGACCGGATTGGTGATGCGGTCGGAAACCGCCGGCGCCGCCGGTGTCTGCGCGGCGGCGAACCCTGCCGTCGAGGCAGCCAGAACGGACGCTGCCGCGAACAGTCCCGTCGAGAGTCGGCCGAAAGAGTTCATGCAGGGATACCGGTGGTTGCGCCCGGGTGATTCTCTCAATCGCCCAAGGCTAGTCAGGGCTGCGCTATCAGCAAGGAGCTAAACGCCAATTGTGGCGACAAAAGACCGAAAACGCGTTTACGAACCGGGCGTCCAAGCGTCGTAGTCGCCGGTGACCTGCGGACGATGCTGGTTGGTCAGAATGGAACCTTGCGGGCGATAGGCGCTCGGCGTTCCTGTGAGGTTGGGCCGGTGCGGCTTCTGCCAATCACGAGCCTTATAGCTCTCGCTCGACGGAGGCGTGTCGACGCGATGATGCATCCAGCCATGCCAGCCCGGAGGGATCTTCGAGGCTTCGGAATAGTCACGATAGATGACCCAGCGGCGGGTGCGACCTTCCGAATCGATGCCGCCCTCGTAATAGACGTTGCCGACCTCGTCCTCGCCGACCTTGTTGCCGAAGCGCCAGGTGTGGAAGCGCGTGCCAAGTGTCTGGCTGTTCCACCAGGTGAAAAACTGCAGCAGGAAAGTCTTCATCCAGATCCTCGTTGCGGCTGCGGCCGCGCCGTTTCCTGCTTATGGCGTCACGTCAACGCGAAGGCAAGGGTTTTGCCCTGCCTGCGATGTAAATGCTTCGTGCCCTAAATCGATACACGCGTGGAGATATCGCCACCTCGGCTTGCCAAGCGTTTGCGCAGTTTCTAAAGCTCGCACGCCGGCAAAGCTGGCGGCTGGCCCGCGCCGGTTGAGGGAGGTGACGATTGGCCCCAGAACGGTCCACCGGCAATCGGATCGGCGCCGAAGACATTCGTCGCCGCAAGGGCGGCGTGCCGATCGTTTGTCTCACCGCCTATACCTATCCGATAGCCCGCATGCTCGATCCGCATGTCGACCTGCTTCTGGTCGGCGACAGCGTCGCCATGGTGCTGCATGGCCATGCCACAACGCTCGGCGCTTCGCTGGAGATGATGATCGCGCACGGACAAGCGGTGATGCGTGGCTCCGCAAAGGCCTGTGTGGTGGTCGACATGCCGGCAGGCAGCTACGAGGCCTCGGTGGCGCAAGCCGTTGCCTCGGCAAGGCTCATCATCGGCGAGACGGGCAGCCAGGCGGTCAAGCTCGAGGGTGGGGTCGACATGGCCGCGCAGATCGCGGCAATCGTCGCGGAAGGCATCCCGGTCATGGGCCATATCGGCCTGCAGCCGCAGTCGGTGGACAAGGACGGCGGCTACAAGATCAAGGGCAGGAGCAGGGAAAACATCGCCGCCCTTTTTCGCGACGCCGAAGCGGTTGAAAAGGCCGGCGCCTTCTCGGTCGTCATCGAGGGCACGGTCGAGGCGGTGGCTTCGGACCTCACCCGTCATATCGCGATCCCGACCATCGGCATCGGCGCCAGCGGCGACTGCGACGGCCAGATCCTGGTGGTAGACGACATGATCGGCATGACCGTCGACCGCGTGCCGAAATTCGTCAAGGAATACGCAGTGCTGCGCGACACCATTGCGGATGCGGCGGCGCGTTACGCCGACGAGGTGCGCAGCCGCGCATTTCCCGGACCTGACCACGTTTTTTCGGCGGCATCGGGCAAGGACCAGGCATGAGCGGGCCAATCGTCGTCGAGAGCGTTGCGGCCCTTCGCGCGCAGATCCGGGATTGGCGCCGGACTGGCCTCAAGATCGCCATGGTGCCGACCATGGGCGCGCTGCATGACGGCCACATCTCGCTGGTCAGGATCGCGCTCGAAAAGGCGGAGCGCTGCGTCGTCTCCGTCTTCGTCAATCCGACCCAGTTCGCGCCGACCGAGGACCTGGACAAATATCCGCGCCAATTGGCCCGCGATCTCGACCAACTGCGGGAAGCAGGCGTGCATCTGGCCTTCACGCCAGGCGTGGCGGAAATGTACCCGGCCGGCTTCGCCACCAAAATCTCGGTCGGAGGCCCCTCCTCCGGCCTGGAGACGGATTTTCGGCCTGCCTTCTTCGACGGCGTCGCCACTGTCGTGGCCAAGCTTTTCCTGCAGGCAGCGCCCGACTGTGCCGTGTTCGGTGAGAAGGACTACCAGCAGCTTTGCGTTGTCAGGCAGCTGTGCCGTGATCTCGATCTGCCGGTCGAGATCGTCGGCGCGCCGACCGTGCGTGATTCCCACGGCCTCGCCATGTCGTCGCGCAACGCCTATCTGGGCGCGGCCGAGCTCGAGATCGCGCGCAAATTCAATGTGGTTCTGCGTCAGACCGCGGCCGAACTCGCGTCCGGCGCGGATGAGGCACGTGGGGTGAGTGAGGCTGCCGAAGCGCTCGTCAGGGCGGGCTTTCGGAAGGTCGACTACGTCGCCGCGCGGGAGGCCGCAACGCTCGCGCCCTGGCGACGAGACCGCGACGGGCGCTTGCTCGCGGCGGCCTGGCTCGGCACCACCAGGCTGATCGACAATGTGGAAATCCCTGCCGCTCCGCCGGCGCTTTAGCCGAGCCGCTTCTCCAGGATAAGCGCGGGCCATCCCGAACTGCCGCCGCAATCCGCTGTCCTGCCTGCCGTCCGAAATCCGTTCGCCTCGTAGAAGGCG
>NZ_RZST01000510.1:0-2928 GCF_003997575.1 Mesorhizobium sp. M1A.F.Ca.IN.022.07.1.1 | reverse complement strand
ACATGGGGCCATGCCCGACAGGAGTAAAGACAATGAAGACCATTCTCGAAAAGGTTCTGGGACGCCAGCGCGTCCTCGTGAAGGAAAATGAACGTGCCGTTGCCCTCTACAAGGGCGAGATCCAGGCTGTCCTGATGCCGGGCGAACATTGGCTCGACAACCGGCGCGGAAACCTGGAAATCTCCAGGCACGACCTGAAGAACCCGGAATTCGTTTCGGCCTACGAGAAGGCATTGTTCGACAAGCTCCCGGATGTGGCCGCGCGTCACTTCACCGTGGTTCGCACCGGGCGCACCGACATTGCCGTGATCGAGCGCGACGGCGCCCTTCATGCCGTTCTCGCTCCGGATCGCAAGCTCGTGCTGTGGACGGATGCCGGCCCGTGGGCGGTGACCTCCGTCGACACGGCGGCCGATCTGGCCGTCGATCCGGCCTTGATGCGCCGGATCGGCCAGGCCCGAAAGACGGAACACATGTTCCTGCATCCGGTCGTGGACGGTCAGGTCGGTCTGCTGTTCGTGGACGGCGTCTACACCCGCACGCTTGCCGCGGGGGTGCACGCCTTCTGGAATGTCGGGCGCATGGTCCAGGTGAAGGTCGTCGACCTCAAGCGGCAGTCGCTTGATGTCGCCGGGCAGGAAGTGCTGACCAAGGATCGCGTGACGATCCGCGTCAACATCGCCGTCGAATACCGGGTCGTCGATCCGGTGACGGCGGTGAGCACGGTGAAGGACTTCTCGGAAGCCCTCTACCGCGCCCTGCAGTACGCCTTCCGCAAGACGCTCGGCGCGCTCACCCTCGACCAGATCCTCGACAAGAAGATCACGGTCGATGAGGAGGCAGCCGCCAAGGTGCGTTCCGACATGGCCGCGATCGGCCTCGAGGTCAGCGATATCGCGCTTAAGGATGTGATCCTGCCGGGCGAGATGCGCGAGATCCTCAACCAGGTGGTTTCGGTCGAGAAGCAGGCCGAGGCCAACGTCATCCGCCGCCGCGAGGAGACGAACGCCACGCGTTCGCTGCTCAACACGGCCAAGGTGATGGCCGAGAATCCGGTGATGCTGCGGCTGAAGGAACTCGAGGCTCTCGAGGCCATCGCCGGCAAGGTCGAGCGCCTGACTGTCCACAACGGGACGGGCGGGCTGCTCAACGACCTGGTCAAGCTCCGCGAAGGCTGAGCTTACGTCACGTAAAATGGGAAGGGCCGCCGGTTGCCCGGCGGCCCTTCTTGCGTCCACAAAGCCGGCATCCCATCTGCGCCCGGCGTGTCAGGCCTTTTCCTGCCCGGAAAAACCGATTAGACAGCGCCAAAACAAGATGCGGACAGATTCCGCCCGCAACCGAAGGAAGAGCCCTTGTCCACCACGTTCGAGAAAGTCGCCAAGATCATTGCCGACACCAGCGAGATCGATATCGACACCATCACGCCCGAAAGCCATACCATCGACGATCTCGGCATCGACAGCCTCGATTTCCTCGACATCGTCTTTGCCATCGACAAGGAATTCGGCATCAAGGTGCCGCTCGAGAAGTGGACGCAAGAGGTCAATGACGGCAAGGCTTCGACCGACGACTACTTCGTCATGCAGAACCTGTGCGCTAAGATCGACGCGCTGGTCGCGGCCAAGGCCGCCTGAAGAGCGCGACCTTGCCCCGCCTCCAGCCTGACCAGCAAAGCCGCTCATGAGCAGCCCGCGCGACGTCGTCATCACCGGCATCGGCCTTGTCTCTTCCCTGGGAGAAGGACCAGACGCGCATTGGCAGAAGCTGACCCGGCCGGGCGTTGAGCCGGTGCTCGATGCGACGCGCTTTGCGCCCTACACAATTCATCCCCTGCCCGAGATCGACTGGAACCTGCAGATCGCCAAGCGCGGCGACCAGCGCCAGATGGAGACCTGGCAGCGGCTCGGCACCTATGTCGCCGGCCTGGCGCTGGACGACGCCGGCATCAAGGGCAATGACGAGCTTTGCGCGACCATGGACATGGTTGTGGCGGCCGGCGGCGGCGAGCGCGACGAGGCCGTGGACAGCGCGATCCTGGCGGCGTCCGAGAGCCGCAACGACCGCGACGTGCTGCTCAACGAGAAGCTGACCACGGAATTGCGGCCGACGCTGTTCCTCGCCCAGCTTTCCAATCTGCTCGCCGGCAACATCTCCATCGTGCACAAGGTCACCGGCTCGTCTCGTACCTTCATGGGCGAGGAAGGCGCCGGCGTCTCTGCCGTTGAGACGGCCGCCGCGCGCATCCGCTCCGGCCAGTCGACCCATGTGCTGGTCGGCGGCGCCTTCCAGACCGAGCACTCAGACATGCTGCTCGGCTATGAGCTCGCCGGTTATCTGCATCGCGGCCCGTGGAGACCGGTCTGGCAAAGACAGGGCGCGGAAGGCGGCGGCGTGGTGACGGGCTCGGGCGGCGCTTTCTTGGTGCTCGAACAGCGCGAGCATGCGCAGAGCCGGGGTCGCAAGATCTATGCTGAGCTCGGTCCTGTGGTTTCCGGCCGGGCGAGGCGCCGGCGCGGCGAGCTGAATGCCGAAATCGCCGCTTTGCTGAAGCAGGCGGCGCTGCCCGCCGGCGAATTGCTGACCATTTCCGGTGCCTCCGGCGCCCATGCCGCCACGGCGGCCGAAAAGGTGGCACTCGATGCCAACCCGGCGCTTGCAGTGCGCGCCTTCTCGACGCTCACCGGCCACATGAAGGAAGCGCAGTTCCCCTTCGCCGTGGCGCTTGCCGCGCTCGCCGTCGACCGCAAGGCCCCCTACCCTGTCTTCGATGCCACAGTGGAGCAACCATTCGAAGGCGCCCCCAGCTCCGTCCTTGCAACGGCGATCGGCTATCACCAATTCGAGGGCCTGGGGCTGATCAAGGCCGCTTAGAGCGAGACAGACAGAACATGGCCAATCTCCGCGATCACATGGGCAGGCCTATCG